>NZ_FMVD01000016.1:0-52283 GCF_900101945.1 Nitrosospira sp. Nsp13
ACTACCCGGTGGAGTGATGTGCCGGTTGTGCGTGCCTGCTGATTGTCTGCATTTGGGTTAAATTTACCTTCGAAGAGTTGGGTATTAATAGCCGCATTCAGAATTAAATGCAGGCATGACTCGGTGCCATTGCAGCCCTTCACAGGGCTGCAAGTTTTATATTTCATCCTGCCTTGAACGTATCCGGCAACCAGCGCAAGCCGGACAGTTTCGCATTCGCGGACTCTACCAGTTCACCCTTTTTCATCTTCTTCATGGTCTGCGCCATCTGAGGGGATACCGCCTCTCCCACCACTTCAATAATCCGGTCTTTGGATACATGCAAAAGGTAGTTCTCCGGCGTGGGTTCCCACCAGTCGGCCATGTCCAGGCTCAAGGCGGTCATGATTGCCGCCACGTCATCCGAGGGCGCATTCTCCCGTCCCGATACGGTATTGATCGAGACTGCCGTGCAAAACGCCAGCAGGTCGTGCAAGTCCGCCACGTCTTGCTCCAACAGCCACCCGAACAGCGTCTTGCCGCCCTGCCCTGCCGCTTTGATACGCTCTGTCCAATACACATGTTTTTCCTCGATTACCTTAGCGGCGCGGCTCTGCCCGATGTTCTCCGCATCCTTCTTGAGGTAGGTTTGCTCGATGTTGACCTGCACGATCCGGTTAGTCCGGTAGCCGCCCCCGAAAACCTGCAATGCCAGTTGATGTACAAGTGCCGCCAGCGCAATTTCCGGCCGGTTCATGATTTCTGCCTGAATCGCCGCGCTGCGGTGCGCGGTGAGCATGCGCGTGAGCTTTTCCGAATGCACGGGCCTCGCCGCCTCGCTCTGTCCGCTTTCCACCAGCCCTGTTTCCGCTCCCTGCGTCTTGGGCAGTCTCTTCACGTCCTCCTTGCGGATCAAACCCCGCTCGATGCGCAACTCCCCCGCATGGTCAACCGTAACGATGACACCCGCGATTGCAAGGTCGGCGGCGTTCAGCTCTTCCAATGACTGGTGCAATGCATCTATCTTTCCCTGGATGGCGGCGCTCTTTTTTTCCAGCGCAGCATAGGTTTCGCCGTCCTCGTCCGCTTCCTCGTCGTATCCCTCAAATTCGGCCTCGATGGCTTCCATTTCGGCATCCAGCGCATCCATTGCGGCCTGTTCCTCGGCTGTCGGTTCACGCCTGATGGTTCGCGCCCTCACGAATTCTGCCCTGTCCGAATGGTCGAACGTGGTATGGCATTGCGCCCATGCATGACCTTCGTCCTTGATGGCATCAACCGCCTGATTGAGTTTTTCAAGCGCAAGCGATTCCAACAGTTCGGCATCCTGTATATAACCTTCGTCCTCTTTCCCAAAAAGGTCGCGCCGTATTAATCCCCCGGCGGCCTCGTAGGTTTCGATTCCAACGAACCTCGCAAGCGGGCTATGCCGAATATCTATTTCGGTTCCGGTAATCAATCGCCGGAAGTTTGATCCGCTGCGCTGCCATTCGGGCGTACTGCTCCAGATACGCTCCTGCAATTCGTGGTCGTCGGTTAGCGCCAATGCGGATATCTGCTCGAAATTCATTTCATCCTCGGCATACAGCTTGAAGATGGCCGGGGAAACGTGGGTGAGCTTGAGGTAACGCTTGACGGTTAGGGGAGAGACGCCAAAGCGTGGGGCAATCTCGTCCAGCGACAGTCCCGCCTCGGTCAGATTGCGGTAGGCCGTGACCAGATCGGCGGGGTGCATGGCTTCGCGCCCGGAGTTTTCCGTCAGGCTCAGTTCCAGTGCTTCTTCCGGCCCCACGATGCGGCAATCCACTTCATTCTCTTTCGATAGTCGTTCTTCGGCCACCAATAGATTCAATGCGTCCAGCCGCCGCCCACCGGCGACGACTTCATATTTTCCGGTTCTTTTGTTCTTCTTTTTCTGTTCAGTTACAACCAGATTATGTATCAGCCCTTGCGCGGCAATCAAAGCGGCCAGTTCGCCTATGCCGCTGCTCCCTTTCTTGCGGACATTCAAAGGCGATTTAACAAGGTGCTTGATGGCAATGCGCTGAATGTTGCCGGTTTCAATGGCTTGGGTGACGTGGGTATTTTTCATGATTTTTCCTGTGAAAAGGGTTTAGTAAAGAGAAAGAAGAGCCGGTGCGCCGCACCGGCATGGGTTCTAATATTCGCCGGGTAAAAGAAAGGTGGTCACACTGCGGTCGGCTTCCGTGATGATCCACAGGGTATTGTCGCCAAAGCCTTCACAGGGCTTGGTCTCATCAATCGGATAGGCCGATAAGACACGAAACCCAAAGCGCACCGCTTCATTGTTGGTGGCGATATCTTCCTCGTCCACCGAACCCCAATCGCCTCGCATATGCCGCGCAAGGCAATTCGCCATCCACAACGGATGGGTCTTATCGAGTGCGCCGGGTGTTGCCACCACCTGTCCCAGTGGAAATAACGGTTGCTTGATTTGTTCCATGGCTAGCCTCCAAAGTAAGGTTGAAAAAGAGAGTCCTAAAAATAGATCCTCTCGCTCGAACCTCTTCGCTTCGCCCTGGGGCGACGGGAGTGGGGGATAGCCCTGCCCTCACGGGCAAGGGTTGGGAATGGGTGGGGTGGACAGGCGAAGGAACAGCCGGGCCTTTCCTGTTGCGTATTGCTTATCCCCCCACAAGTCCCCCTCGCAAGCGATTGGGGGGAGTTGATGG
Organism: Nitrosospira sp. Nsp13; assembly: GCF_900101945.1. NCBI lineage: Bacteria > Pseudomonadati > Pseudomonadota > Betaproteobacteria > Nitrosomonadales > Nitrosomonadaceae > Nitrosospira > Nitrosospira sp. Nsp13. The sequence goes on from NZ_FMVD01000016.1 coordinate 2,673, forward strand.
GGGGATGGCGCAACGGGATAGGCCCGTGCCGCTAAAAAGTTTTAAATGGGGTAAGGCATGATGATTGCTGCGGCCGGAATCACAGAGCGGTTCCGGATCACACGCCATGACAGGCGTAGCGCACCGCTACGAAGTCTGAGCGGCTGGCGTTGCGTGTGACAGCGGCAATCACACGGCAATTTTCTTGACCAGGAAAATCCGTTCAGTCCTGGCCGCGCCGCCGGCTTGGACGTGGCCGGCGGCGCGGGTGCCCTGCCCTTGCCTTGCAGGATGTCTATTGGCAGGCAAGACGCCATGCTCCCGATATCCTTAAAACAACGTCAATTGCCCCGTGCCTGTTTGTACCGCCACAACCTCGCGCACCTGCTGCACAACCGCTTCCGGCATAGGCGGTACGGCATGATCGGCTTTTTCGCCCCAATCCTGTCTGGCGCTTACGTCCCGCTTGAGCCTCGCATTCCAAAAGCCCAGCACATGCGCAGGCGTCAGCCAGTATCCCCATTGCTCCATCGATAGCGTATTGCCATGCACGACAATTGCCGGAATGTGCAGCAACGACAACTGCACGTAAGCCATGTGTACGGCGGTTGCATCGATATCGATACAGGTAGCATGCATCGCTTGCTGGTAATTAATGCCTTCATCACGGAGCGCCTCCGCGGTGGCGATCACCATCCCCCCTGCCCCGGCTGCCGGCTCCATCACGCGCACGAATCCCCGCTCCTTGCATAGCTGGCCAGCATCGCCGCAGAGTATTTGCGCCATCAGAACAGATACGTGATAGGGCGTGAAAAACTGCCCTGCCCCACTGTTTCCCAGCTCAAGCGCCATGAATAACTGACCGAGGCAATCACTCATGCCCTCTTCCAGCGATAGCGTGAGACAGGCCAGCATCTTGGGGAAGCGCGCAACTTCATCAACCTTGTAGCCTTTGACGATCTGCAAGTACCGTACCTCCCGTATTTCAAATTGCGCGCGGTCAACCGTATTGCTAAACGACAGCGCGGCCAGCTCGCAGAAATCCTTGAAAACCGTATAGGGATGACGACTGCGGCTGTTTTCATGCACCAGCTTGGCAAACTCCTGCTGGTGTTTGTTCAATCCAATGTAGTTTGTCGTCATTGATTCTCTTCCTTGCGGTCATCGTTTTGTTAGGGGCGAGCCAGGTCTTGAACTGATTTGCTCGAACAGACCTGGCCGGCCTGCTTACTGTTGTAAAACATCGCTTCGCTGAGGGTTTCGCCGTTAAAGCACGGCGGGATGACAAGGCGGGAGAGTGAGATTGCAAGGGCTGACTGAACGAAGAGAAGGCAAGGCACAGCGCACCCTTGCAATGGAACGCGGCTTGGTTAGGATCTTAGTGCTTGGCGATACCCGAACGAAGCGACTGCCGGGCAGTAAGCGGGTGGGCTAGTGAGAGCGGATGCAACGAAACGTGAAGCGTTGCGCGTGGGGTAAGTCGGGATGGGCAGCGTGACCGGGCAGGTGACGCTGCTAGACAGGTATTTGCAAAAGGGATCGTTACCGCATGGCCGGGACTACAGGCCCGGTGCGCCTCTGCGCATAGAGCCCGCTCCGCTGACTACTGTGAGCGGGTTTGCCTCGTATCAGCTTATTTATGACGTATGATTGTACTGAAGGAAAGGACAAGAAGCACTAATATTGCAAATAATTCAATGAATTACGAAAGAAACGCGATCTATAACCCCACTGTAACAGCAAGAAACTGGATCCAAGCTGCCCGCAACCATGAAGTAAAACTTGTTGGATTTGGTTTTTAAAGGAAGGAGAAAAAATGCAATTCAGATATTTTTCCGAACACACTACCCGATCAGTGCTAGACTTACGCACAACCCATTATGCATAAAATATGGACTTTAAACCCCGAGGGGCCACGCTAATTACTAAAAGGAGTCAAATAAAATAATGAAGAAATTCAAATCCAGTAAGCTACTGATGCCATCCCTCTATTGCTTCTCAATATTTGCCGCCGGCTATCCTATCAACGTAAATCCCATCAACACAGGATTCACGGTAATAAAGCAGCAGGTTATTATTTACGCCGATAATCCCAGGGAGGAATCGGGCGTGTGTCCGTCCACAACCCAAAGCCATTCAAGCGGCTTGCTTCCGCAGCCTCTGCATACACCGGCCGATCCGCCGGCAGCTGATCCCTCTGGTATCCATGCCAGGCGAATCCTGCCCTGATTTGTTCCAGATTTACGTCCTGGCCGTCCCTCATCACCTTACCGAGAATACGTTGATAACGGTCGCGCTTGAACCATTCCACGGTAACGGTCCTACCGGAGACCAAGCTCGCCAAGTGCTGTTTTGCTTTAGTGCCGAAGGCCTGTTTACGCTCTGGTGCGTCAATGCCTGTCAACCTGACTTTATGCTGCGTGTGATCCGTATCGAGGACAGTAATCGTATCCCCATCGACAACACCCACGACGCGCCCTGTAAAGGTCTCAGCCTGTGCGGGAGACAATCCCGTCAACAAGAAAAGTAGCAGGAAACATCTGAAAAAAACACTCACCAATTATTCACCAAGTGAGTACCGGTCGAATCACACCCTTGATCTGAGAAAAATCCACCGGCCCGAAATATCGGCTATCGAAGGAAGTCCCACTCATGTCGGACATAAGCAGCAATTCAGTTTTACCCAGGGTGTAGGTGCCAAGTGGATAACGTGGCATCGCCCTGCCCGCTTTATCCGCTTCCAGGGGTATGCTGGCTGGCAAAGGTTTCCCGTTGATTCGGATCCCTTTCCCGGTCATGTCAACACGGTCATTGCCCGTTGCCAAGACGCGTTTCATCATGAAGCCGTAATCACCCGGACAGAAGCCTGCCGAAATGTACCCGCGCGCAAGCGCTTCGTCGAATAGGGACGATTCAGGCGGACAAAAGATAACGTAAGCGCCTTTTACTACCGGGTCATCCGTCATCCAGTACAGACCAAGGGGAATGCTGCGGCTGCTATTAATCCGGCCGCCTGCTGCAAAGCAAGTCATCCCCAGCAAAATAACGGCCATGCCGCCAATGGCAAGGAACCGAGTAATGTGGGTATATCGGACATAACAGTATTTATTCACGTAAGAGCGTAGATACGTATATAGAAAAATACGGCGCTTAAATCAGCCGGTCGCTCTGGCTGGGCGCGGGAACTTCGGCACGCGCCTGAAATATGGGGTCCTGAAAGTAAAGCGGCTGCCTGCCATAGATGGCCGGGTAACCTGCCACGTACACAATCATGTCGCCGGCTTCCTCGATCACGTCCTGGCCGTCACGCACCCCTTTGACCGGCCCCGGCATGCGCAGGCATTCATCCACGGTAAGCAGCGAGCGTTGGATCTCTTGCGTAGTGCGTGAGGTTTGCTTGCCATTCTTGGTGACTTGCTCCTTGACAAGGGTGGTTTGCCCCATCAGCTTCGATAAGTGTTCCGCGGTTTCCACGCGATTGGGTGGGAAAGCATTTTGAATGTGGCAGTTCGAAGTAATGGATTCATCGTGCCCATAGCCGGTGCTGGCTGATTTGAGCTGGTTGATATCCTGGCAGACAAGGTAGCACTTAATGCCGTAGCCAGCGAGAAATGCCAAGGATTCTTGCAGGATTCCAAGCTTGCCTAGACTTGGAAATTCATCGAGCATCATCAGGAGACGGTGCTTATACGCAGATTTTGGCCGGCCGTGCTCAAATTCGATGCGGTCCGCCAACAAGCGGACGATCATGTTGAGCAAAATGCGCACCAGGGGACGAAGCCGTGCGTTATCGATTGGTTTTAGGACGATGTAAAGGCTGACCGGATCGTCATGGTGCATGAGGTCGCGCACCCTGAAATGGGAGTCACTGGTGTTTTCGCGTATGACCGGATCACGGTAGAGCGACAGATACGATTTCACGGTGGACAACACCGATGCAGCCTCATCGGAGGCCCGGTCCATCATGTCGCGCCCGCTGGCATTGATGATGCGATAATTCGGCCCGGCTATGGGAGGCGCCGAAAACATCTCCATCCACAATTCCTCGATATCGCGATTTGTGTCAGAGAGCAAGGCATCAATATCCGAGAGGGAAGGCACTGCCATTGCGCCACCTTGCGCTTTATAGAGCGCGTGCAGGACAAGTCCCACCAAAAGCGCCTGGGCTGATTTCTGCCAGTGCGATTCCAACCCCTTTCCATCGGGATCAACAATTAGGAAGGCAAGGTTCTGAACATCCCCGACTTCATATTCCGTGCCCCGCCGGATCTCATCCAACGGATTCCAGTGCGCTGCCCCCGTAGGCGCCGCGGGTTCAAACCGCAATACCCGGTTGTCTGCGTGTTGCTTGCGCCAACCCGACGTCAATTCCCATAACTCCCCTTTCAAGTCAGTGATGACAGCACTCTCGGGCCAGGCGAGCAGTGTTGGCACAATCAGACCAACACCTTTACCTGAACGGGTCGGCGCGTAGCAAAGGATGTGTTCCGGCCCGCTGTGCCGCAGATAATGCACTGTGCCGCTCTTGTCCATCCATCCGCCCACATAAACGCCGGCGGCGACCTGGGCTTCCTTCCCACGTACTCTGTCGAGCAGAGGGTGTTTTTTCGGCATGAGCCCCGCCGCCTCGATGTCCTCACGATCTGCCCAGCGTGCCGATCCATGGGAATAAGGATTTAAAGAGGCTTTTTGCGCCACCAACGTTTTGACGGCCATCACTGCCATGAGCCCTAAGGCTGTCGCCATCATGCCGGCGTTGCCGGCATCCATGAACTGGCGCGGATAATATTGATTCCAGTCCATGAGCCATTCGAGAATCTTCCAGGGGGGGTAGATAAAGCCGGCGTGGCCGCCTAATGTGGCGTGGTACTGAAAGGTGTGGGCAAAGTACTGGGTTGCGACGGACAATCCGCATACCAGCGTCAATACAGCCAGCACCGGAATCAGGTGGGATTTATTGCTCTTGCGGTTGCGGACCTGCGGGCCGACCGCGTTGTTGAATTTGCGTGTCATAAGCTGCGCCCTCTTTTCCGAATCATGCCCTCTTCGTTAAAAGTCACTTCAGCACCTATTTTCAGGCGCTTCATGCTCGCCCGTGTCGCTGTATCCACAGGCACCACGAGGATATCGGCATTCCGGGTTTTCAAGAGCACCAGCGGCCGCTCGTCTACCTGGCGCCATCCGGCAAAACTTCCTGTCCCGCACTGGCCTGGCTTCCAGGCGGTATGCCGCGGGATATCCGCTATCACCGCCCTCTTCGCTTCCCGCTCGGTCATGTAGCGCCGCGCAGCATCCTCCCCGGGGCTGCTGTAATCACGGGTTCTCCCGTGATGTGGCTTGAGGGTTATTGGGTCGTCTGTCAGCTTCAGTGCGCCGCTTTGCTGCTGCGTCCTGTCAATAAAGGTAACGGAGAGCTTGAGTGCTTTTGACGTGCGTAATACTTTCTCCCTGAACTCTATATCACCAAGGAGCGTAATGCGCGGGCCAAAACGATGGATTGCCATGCTCAAGGCAATCTCCAATCCTTCTTGTGTCAAGCCATCAGCCAGTTCCAGGCGGTTGCCACTGTCGCGAATAACAAAACCTTTATCGCGATAAATGATGGTTCCGTGCTTGGTGACGCTGTCCACCATCATGCCAGATGTCATCACTGAACCCTGATTCTGAACAATTCCTAGTAGACCATTAGCGCGCCGCTCAGCGCGGATTCTGCGCCTGCGCAAGGCGGCAAGCGCCGCCTCGTCGTTTAAGGCTGCATGTTCGGCCAGCCAGTCGATCCATGCAAGCGGCTTCGCCTCATGGGCTAACTGCTTGCAGCCGGCGCGATGCTGCTCATGGATAATCTGCATATCCGCATGCAGGGCGGCACCCGCCTGATGGTACAGCACCCGCTTGGATAGCCTGTCGCAACCGAGCTGCTTGATAAGACCGCGTTTCAACCTTGCTTGAATCTTTGCTTCGGTTATCAGGCCATGCTTTTGATGGCGCAATTCGCGCAAGGACTTGGCCCGAGCCTCCCTTTTTAGCACCTGCTCGGCCTGATAGCGCAGGTAGAGTTCGTCCGTACCATGACCGCTTGATAGCGGACGCATCCGGTAAGAGCGCACGGCCTGCACCATCCTTTCACTGTATGACTCAAACGGCCCGAACCGCCTCACGAGTTGCGCTTTCGATAGCTCTCGCGCAACGGAACTCGCCTTGACCGCCCTTCCCTCCTGATCGGAAATTACAAGGCCATTTCCTTTTTCCCGTAATGTAAGCCCGTTCCTGCCCAATGTTTCATGTAGCGTCGCCCAATCCTGCGCCTGGCGCAAGTCCGTCAGGCATTCACGCCTGATCCAGCCAAGCAGGCTCTCCACTCCCCCCGCATGCTCCATGTCCAGCGCCATGCTCCGCGCCCCGCGCGTGTGCGTTTCATGGTTGGTTTGCGCCAGGTCATGGGCCAGCTCCAGTTTTTGGCAAATTATTCCCAATGTTTTGTAATCGCAATAGGGATTCTGGATCGTAAGCCTTTGTGGATGAATCTTGTTGATGGCGACATGGATGTGCAGGTTGTCGGTATCGGTATGCACCGCGCTGATGCGCTGATGCCCGCCAAACCCCAGTGCTTCGCATAACGCCGTCTCTACCCTTTGCCGGACATTCGGCGAAGGGCTGTCGCTGGCGTCGAATGAAATAAGCAAATGGTAGGTCTTATCGCTGCATGCCCTGCGGTTCCTCAATTGTGTGGCCAGGACTTCATGCACGGCATCCTGCGCTTCGCTCTGGTGACAATTCGTCACCAGCACCTGACCGATGCGCTCTTGCTTTTCTTTTGCGTGAGTGATGTAGGCAACCAGATCGCGAAAGCTGCTGCGCCGGGCAACCTTCATGGGAATGTGCTTGGCAATCATTTTAACGAGACAGAACCGTTTGCATGATCGCTCGCATGGCATCCTGGTTGCGTTCGATCTTGGTTAATACCGCGCGTATCTCCTCTGCCTTGACCTGGCGCAACCGCTCATCATTGGTAAGCCATAGTTTGAGCAGTCCGCCCATGCGCCCCAGGTCGCCATTGACCTTCGCCAAGTCATCGATACGCGCGTAATCCAGGATGCTTTTCACTTCCATGCCCAACCCGACATTGCGCAGATAAGCCGCAACCGATAGACCGGCTGCCCGCGCCTGTGCCTTGATCGCTTGCGCTTCCTGCGGCAGGCAGTAAATCTTCAGGGGAGGGCTGTTTTTGCGCGTGTATTTCCTGTCTGTGTCCATGATTCCTCCGGAATGGCGGCGGTAGCCGCCCTTTTATCGCTTGCCTCGCAGAGCAAGATCCCTGTTGAGCACAAAGTGCGAATTAGAGGGAAGTGAAGAGGGAATGGCCGCTTGCGGGTAGGCCCACTTCACATATCTTGCCCTGTCTCTTCGCAATAAAGTTTTTAGCCGAGAATTATTCTTCCCGCTTTATCTCTCCAATGAATTCAAGTTACCAAAAAAAGATTGATGTTGCAATCATTAATTGGTGTATATTATTGCTTTATGTTCGATATAACATGTTTAGAGAATGCAAAAGGATCTCTCCCAGCGGATCTCGCTCAGAGTCAAAAACAATTCAGCCAGCAGGAATGCACGCAATCTTGCCGCATTCCTGGCATTGCGCGACGAGATTCAAAAAGCATTGGCTGATGGTTGGACGGTGTATCAGATTTGGGAAACGCTCAATGCAGAGGAAAAAATCATTGCGAGCTATGCCACTTTCAACAACCAGGTCAAGCGCCTGATCCTAAAACGCAAGCATCAAGCGCCGGTACAGAATGAGCCGGCATCTGCTTCTCCAGTCCTTGCGCCAAACGCAAGACAACCGGTAAAGCCGGAGGGCTTTACTTTTTCTTCCATCCCCAACAAGGAGGATTTATTGTAATGGCTAATATTCATATGGTATTGCAAGGAAAAGGCGGCGTGGGCAAGTCTTTTACCGCGGCGCTGCTCGCGCAGTACATGATGCTCAAGGGTCAAAAGCCTTTGTGCATTGATACCGATCCGGTCAATGCGACTTTTCATGGGTATAAGGCACTTAACGTCCAGCGCTTGCAGATTATGGAAGGCGACGAGATCAACCCTCGCTATTTCGATGCCCTGATTGAGTTGATCGTCCCATCGGAGGAAGGGGCGATCATTGACAATGGTGCCAGCTCGTTTGTCCCCCTCGCGCATTACCTGATCAGTAACCAGGTCCCTGCCCTGCTACAGGAGTTGGGGCATGAGCTGGTATTGCACACGGTCATCACGGGTGGCCAGGCATTGCTCGATACCATCAGTGGTTTTGTGCAGCTTGCCACGCAGTTTCCCCAGGAAACGCGTTTTGTGGTCTGGCTCAATCCGTACTGGGGCCCGATCGAACATGAGGGCAAGGGCTTTACCGATCTCAAGGCGTACCGGGATAACAAGGCCCGTGTTTCGGCCATCATCCAGATCCCTCAGCTCAAGGAGCAGACTTACGGACGCGACTTAAGCGATATGCTTCAACAACGCCTGACATTCGATGAAGCCCTGGGAATGAAATCATTGGCGATCATGGCCCGCCAGCGACTGAAGATCGTGCGTGACAGGCTGCACAGCCAGCTTGAATTGGCGGCGGCATCGCTGTGAACGGGGATAGCGACGCCCTCAACCGGATAATTGAGGAAGTCGCGGTCAGGCATGGCATATCGCTTGGCCGGGATGATCCGGTACTAATGGTCTATACCATTAACCGTCAACTGATGGAAAGCAGCGCCAGGATTCAACAAGAAGCCCTTGAAAAATACCTCTGCAGCATGGAGAAATCAGCGGGCCGCATCCATGATCAGGCTGCCTGCGCACTGGATAGAAAAATGCGCGAGGCTTCGGCAAATATGAGGCAAGCGTTGCAACAGGAAGCAGAACGCTTGTTTAATCAGCAAAGAAAGGAAATCCAGGCGATAAACCACCATATGCTGGAAAGCCACCATAAATGGCGCCGCTTTGCCGTCTTTAATGTCGCTGTGTCGGTTCTGGCAGTAGTGACGGCAGGTGCCGTCCTGTGGTCCGGGGGTTGACTGGATCGTCCGGCTCAGCGCGAAAGCTTCCGGTTTAAGCCCAGTGTTGCCTCGATGGTCACCGCCCTGCCCGCTTCATAGGTAATGCAAACCGGCCTGCCGTACTCGGGTACGGCACCGAAGGCAGAGAACGGATGCCGCATGATGCCGTTTTGTTCCTGCTGGTACACGTATTCATCATCAATATGGAACACCACTCCTATGTGCTGAAGCGCCCTGTCTGCATCTTTGGCGAGATAGGCGTTATAGATCCCCGGCTTGAGCTCGCGTGCTTTCCCAACCTTTTGCGTGATCCACTGCCCTCCTTCTTCCTGCTGAACAATCCGCTGTCCGTTCATTACCAGAATGCGTTCTTTTTTAGGGTGCATATCGTTATTCATTGTTGCCGTTCCTTCCCCTTCGGCTCTATACGCCTTCAAGCAACCCCAGGAATTCGATTTCGCTCATCGCGCACTCTTTCTCAATTTCATCTCCCTCATATTTAACCCACGCCATACCGAAACGCGAGGGCCGGCGGCTAAATAGCAAATGCGCGATCCGGCCATCAACCCGCACTTGAACGATGGGCTTGTGCAAGCGCAAAGGGCTGGTTACGCGTGTCTTGCGGTCTTTTGCCGGCATTGTCCCGCCTCTCCCATAGGCATCTGTACCTTCCGTTATTTCATCCAGGCGCCGGCTGTCAAGGAAAGCGCGCAACCGCCCGATGGAGGCACGCGTGATTTCCACCGTTTGATCTTCCAGCCAGAATTCCACCTCCGCAGGGTATCGCTTCCAGGCTATTACCAAATGATTCAATGCAGTTACATCTTCGCATCGCCCCGAGTTAAAAACGTCGGCTATGGGATCGGGAAGATTCAAGAGCGTAGTGTAGTAGGTAACAAACGGGGAGGATTTTCCCAATTCTTTGGCGATCTGAGTCTTTGTCTTTCCCTTCTTCTCTTCCTGATCGATCAAGATTGCCCACTCTCGTGGCGTAAAGTCGGCATGGTGGGCATTGACAATAATCTGGTCGATCTTGGTGAAATCAGGGTCAATGAATGCCTTGATTGTCTTGTTATATATCAACTGGGAGGCGCGAAAGCGCCGTGCGCCATCGTTGATGATATACCGACCTGGTTTCTCTGGATGCCGCCGTACAGATATCGGGTTCTTTACGCCCCGCTGCCGAATAGTCTCGGCCAGTTCTTCAAGTAATTGTTTGTCGAATACCGTACGGGGCTGATAAGGATCTTCATCGATCAGATCCAAAGGCAACTCACGAGGTCCATCGTGAAGGGCGGCTAATGCCTCCCCCGGGTTCGTTGCCGGGAGGGATGATTTGCTTTTTGTTTGAATGCCGCGCGTATTCTTTGTATCGGCTTTTGCCATTCTGCAGATCCCCAATTTTTATTTGCAGTAAGTCTAACAAAAATTGAAGTTTTATTTAAGCAGCTTAAAGGCGAACTCACTTTATCCTCTGGACGTTACATAGCAATTAAAGAAACCTAAGTAGCCGATTTCGGTAGGAATATCCAGTCGATATATAGCCGAGCAACCGTTACAAAGCAAACAAACTCCTAAGCGACATTCTTCATTGCCCTACTTACATTTCAAGGCTTTGTCATGCCTATATCAATACGCACTTTCTTAGTTTGCCGTAAATCTACTTCCTGTTGCTCATTTTTTGAGAGAATCGCAAGATCAAGCAATTCAAAATCTGTCGGCTTCTCCCAACCGTCTTCCCATACTGAATTTCCCAGGTATTTAAAAAACGTATGTCGCACGATAGGACTCGCAATTCCTTTGCTTTGGTATGTCTTACGTATGACACCGCTACTTGGTAACGCTTCTTCTTCGAATTTTACAATCCATTTCTGCTGATCATCCACCGACATTTCTTGAAACATTGCATAAAGCTCCGCCCTTTTCTGCGTCATGAAGCGTTCAATAAGCTTCATACGCTCCGCCTTAGTGTCATAAACCATATTAGCCACTGAACTCGATGATTTCTCCATACCGAATTGACCAGATTGCAAAATCGTCACCACGTATTTTTCAGGGATACGCACCGGTTCCATATTAGGCCTAAGCTGACGCTCATTCATTACGGCCAACGCATCGTCGAGCGCACGTGCTCCATATTTAAGCAATAGCCTCTCCGCCCTTTCTTGCGGCAGGCCGGCTTTAATCGCCATACCAATGGTTTTCAAATCAACCGGCTCTATCTGCCGGTCAGGCCGCACCAGTTGAGTCAATTTCCGTTTTACCTTGAATTGAAGATCCTGCACCGAGCGACCCATTTTGTGCTCGATCAAGTCGATCTCCAAATCGGTGACTTCGTTGACCTTTTTTACAGCCTTCTTGACGACGTCGCGATTAAAAATTTTGTATTCCTGATAAGCGCTCGTAGCGCTATCTGGCGCACCTGTTAAAACAGGTCGCCACCAAGCCCAAGGTTGGCGCGCAGTCAATCCGCTGGGATTATCAGCATATCGGCAGCAAATTTCATACAATACAACAGATGCCATGGTGTTTAGCGTTGCAAGTACTTGCAACGACATTTTGGCAAATCGCTGCGGGTCTAATAATTCCTGCTTGATGTTTGGCGCATAACTCCATTCCAGCACTAGTTCATTACCATGCTGTATAAGCTCCGCGTGCGCAATCAGCGCAGAGATACTCCAATGTGCGCCCTCCCCTAAAGTTGGAGATTGCCACTCAACGCCGGTCGTTGCCATTTGTCGGAAGTACTTCTTTATAAGCTCAGTATTGTTTGACCTGAAATCAATGCCCGTGGCTATATCTGCCAGACGTGCCCGATAGCAATCTTTCTCGACGCCCTGTTTTTGGGCATATTGCAGCATAACGTTATAGATCTTGCGCGCAGTTACTGTAATTTTTTCTGATTTGGGTACAATCGCCAGCGTATTGACGGGCTTACGCAGCAACATAACCTGCTCAACGACATTAAGTTTACGACTGCTGTCTATAACCCGCTTAGATTCGGTATGTGTGTCTAGCATTACCTTGTCTCGATAGATTTTGCATAAATAGTCTATAGTGAGTTTAAAATTAAAGCAATCTCACCTTATAAATACTGCAACATCGAAGCAATTGTTCTCCCAATATTTCTCACCTTTCTAATTTATGGGTAATCATGTAACGTAGCATCTATTCCTATATCCACTCACCCTTTCCCTCAAATGTTCTCACCTATTACCCCAAAAACAATCACTCTAATACCCATATATTCTCACCTAATGACCCAAAAGCTCTCACAAATACTAAGTTAAGTTAATGATAAATATATCAAATAAAGTATTTATAGATGTTATAGTAATTGCAGTATATTAAATATTTTTTAGCCTCTGAACGATAATATTTCGAAAATAACCAATCATTCCGTTACTATTTAAACAAAAGATATTATTTTACAAAAAATATATAATTCTTAATTAGGCAGAGAAAGTTTAAATATTATAAAATAATTAATTCAGAGAATATTAATAAAGAAACCATGATTATTCAGAAGATGACTAGTTCTCAGAAGATACAGATAAGTGACATAGTAGAACAAGCCGAACGGGCTGCACAAATGGTTAGCCAGATACGGTTACGTTTGCTTGCACCCGATACCATCAAAAAACCGCCGGATTTTTCGTTGACACAACTGGCAAGTTTGTGCGGTATAGACAAGGGCCAGGTATCTTATCGTATAGGCAAAGGTGATTTGCCAACCGGAAACATGAATGATAAAGGGTCGCGTCGAGAATTCTCCCTTCAGGAAGCAAGGACGTGGGTGCAGCACTATCGAGCTGCTAATTTGCGGCCGAAAGGTGCTCGTGCGGTCACTATTGCGGTCGGAAATTTCAAAGGAGGCGTCAGCAAGACCACTACTGCAATGGTTCTTGCGCAAGGACTAAGCCTGCGTGGCCACAAAGTATTGGCAATTGATGCTGATCCTCAAGGTTCATTGACCACACTTTTCGGAATTATGCCGGATACTGAAGTGACAGAAGATCAAACGATTGCACCACTTGTTTACGGTGAAACCACAACGATTCGGTCGTCGATTCAATCAACCTATTGGTCGGGCGTAGATCTGGTTGCTGCCTCGTCTAGTTTGTTCTCTGCTGAATTCGTGTTGCCATCGCGGCAACTGAAGGATTCATCATTCCAGTTTTGGAATGTATTGAATCTGGGTATCGAAGACGTACGTGATGACTACGATATCATAATCATCGATACCCCCCCTTCCCTGTCTTATGTAACAATCAACGCTTTTATGGCAGCTGACGCGCTGATAGTACCACTACCACCCAATGCTCTCGATTTTGCCAGCTCGGCACAGTTCTGGAGGCTGTTTAGCGATTTGGCTTCTAATTTAGTCGAGAATGCAGGTATAACTAAAACCTTTGACTTTATTCATGTCTTACTCGCGCGTGTAGATTCTGCGGACGTTGCTAGTGATGTAGTCCGTTCATGGATTATTGCCACCTATGGAGAGAAGGTACTTCCGGTCGAGATTCCTAAAACCGCCGTCACTTCGTCGAGTTCGGCTGAATTTGGTACAGTGTACGACATTAGTCGTTACGACGGCAGCATGAAAACTTACAGTCGCGCGCGCGACGCCTACGACCGAGTCAACGATTTAGTTGAAGTTTCTATTCGCAATTCTTGGACGTCACAATTGGGTGAAGGAGTCTGAATATGTCGATCAAGGACCGTCTAACCAAAAAAACAGAAGGTTTGTTTGTTCCTGGTAAAACAGATGCAGCTACATCGTCGCTACCTGCTTCGTTACGTACCGGCCCCGGACAAATGTTAATGGTCAATTCTTTGATGAAGGAAAGTAACAAACAAGTTGCTATGCTGGAACAGCGCCTCAAAGAGTATGAAGGAGTCCTTCCGGTACGTTTGATCGAGGCGAACATGATTGTCGCATCAAAATGGGCAAACAGAAGCAATGATAGTTTTGTATCTGCTGACTTTCTCGCCTTAAGAGATGAAATCGCCCAGGCGGATGGCAATGTGCAGCCGATCAAAGTGCGGCCATTAGCAGGGAGTGCGGATCATTTTGAAATCATCTTTGGTTATAGACGTCATCGTGCTTGCCTAGATCTCGGTTTACCTGTACTAGCGTTAGTGGAGCAGGTCAACGACAAAGAATTATTTAAAGAAATGGACCGCGAAAATAGGGACCGGCTGGATTTGTCCCCATGGGAGCAGGGGCGCATGTATCAGCAGTCATTAAATGAGGGATTGTTTGCATCACTTGGAGAACTTTCTAAGGAAATCGGGATAGATAAAGGAAATCTCAGTAAAGCGTTACGTTTGGCAGAATTGCCAGATGTAGTGGTCGATGCATTTCCCTCTCCATTAGACCTGCAATTCCGATGGGCCAAGCTGCTGAACGATGCAATTCAACAGGCGCCGGGTCAAGTGTTAGCTCGCGCCAAGAAATTATCTGAAAATAAAATAGACAAGCGCTCATCCAAAGAAGTGTTGGATATTTTATTGGGAGTAAAGCCACATGCGATTTTTGAACAGCCGGTGGTGGTGGCAGGTAAGCCGCTTGCGAAGATTAGCGTCAATAGTGATCGAGTTAATGTTCAATTTTCAAAAGGTGCACTGAGCCAGGAGAAGGTAAAGCAATTACATTCCCTGCTAAAAGAATTTTTGCAGAAATAGATTTAGGTGTAGGTATTTTAGGCGTTTTGAAAGGGTGTTGTACGGTACAACACCCTTTCGATTATGTACAAAGGATATTATTGTGTAGAAATGGAGCGGAAGGCAGTGGAGGGGTGGTACAGGATCCATATCGGCTGCAAAGGAGCGCGATACCTGGAGCATCGGTCTGTATTGAAGTCAGGCAAACTATTCCCAAAACTTCTCACCATAGCCAGTTTTATTAGTTGCTACTCGGATAAGGAGCAGCAATCCCCGCGTGTTTTATATGCGCGTCCTAGAAGTAAAGCGACTTTCCGCTATTAATTGCCGAAAAGCCTGCTACGCACACAATCATTTCGTTGGCTTTCTCGATACCGTCCCGACCGTCTTAAATTTTCTTGAGGAGTCCGGGCATGCGCATGCATCCATCGGGGTTAAGCATTGAGCGTCGCATCTTATGCGTTGTCGTGTTGCGCGAGGAATGTGTCTAGCCTTCACTTGGTGACAAGGATAGGCTTACGAGAGCAATCTAACTCATGAGGTCGTGAATATGGAAATGCGAACCGTTCTATTTCCTCCTACGGGCTCGACAGCCACTTTCAAGGACTGAGGTAATTTATTAACCAGTTTCCCGATACTTACGCGGGCGAGCCGATCTGCAAGGTGTTGCAAAATTGCGCCGTCAGGCAATCGACGCTATTCAGCACAGTAACGCAATCCTCGGTAAATTGCTATGTAACGCCAGCGAAAAAAAACTACAGGGAGAGCAGACTTTTATGTTTCGAGGTTTCAAATGTCAGACGTCTTTATAGGAGTGCAGACCTAGTTTGTTTGCGGAGCGAATCTGGCTTCTAGCGCAATTTTTTATTAATGCTAAAAATAATTTACTTTTTTCAATCCTCTGCATATATTTTTCTGCGATATCTTGTTATCCACCATATATTAGGTTTCTTTCTGGATCCAGAAGCTCAATCTCAGCAGTATTTAAAACTTAACCACAAGATCGCCATTGACAACATATTAATAATAGGCTTAATCTGTCTCGTAAATAACTATATGCCATATTTTTTTAAAACATAATTTCCGCTGCTTAAAATAACTAGGTTCAAATATGGCTAGAAATTTCTTCTATAACGAGATCTTTTTTTCAAATGTTCTGCGAATCCTTGATGAACGCGAGATGTCGCAGAAAGAACTTGCGGAGCGCGCGGGTATTTCAACTGCGTTTATTTCCGATGTCGCCAAGGGGAGGGGTAATCCGTCAATTCGTACCATGGAGGCAATCTCCATAGCCCTTGATGTACCTTTGCCTGTTTTGCTTGAATCGACAGATCTTAACCGTCAGGCTCTTAATGAACTGGCGGGCGACAAAATCCCCCCAAGCCTACCCCCGGGCTATCAGCGTGTTACAGTCGTGTTGACTGACTTTCAGACTTATATGGCTACCCTATGGGACGAAGCTAACCGCAAGAAATTACGCGGCCCATACGCGCCTAAAAAGCAGAGCAAATCATAAAACCTGTAACATCTTACAGTACCCGCTACAAAATCTATCTGGTAAAGTAATTCCACGGTTATACATTAAGCAAGCGTTTAAATTACTGCTTGCCAAAATAATAAATAGGTATAATATATGGTATATCTAATTATTGCTCGTGGAATGAATGATGAATTCGCCGGAAACAACGATCCTCATTAGCGATCGAGCCAAAAAGCAACTTACGCGTGATTTGGGAGATAAAATTCTTGGTGCGTTGCATGATCCAAGAACCGTTGAGATCATGCTCAACGCCGATGGAAAGTTGTGGCAGGAGCGCCTGGGCGAGACCATGCGCTGTATTGGCACCATGCGTGGCACGCAAGCCCAGGCCATTGTTAAGACCGTAGCCGGATATCACGGGCGCGAGCTTACTCGCAACAATCCCACGCTTGAATGCGAATTTCCCCTGGATGGTTCCCGATTTGCCGGCCAGGTTCCGCCAGTTGTATCCGCAGCAGTTTTCGCCATCCGCAAAAAAGCCGTTTCTGTTTTTACGCTGGACGACTATGTTGCCTCGGGAATCATGACCACCGGCCAGAGCGAGCGCATCAAGTATGCGGCTGCCCGGCGCCGGGATATCCTGGTGATAGGGGGTACCGGATCGGGCAAGACCACGCTGGTCAATGCGGTGCTTGACTATATCGTCGCCATCGAGCCGGATGTGCGGATCGTCATTATCGAAGATACCGGTGAAATCCAGTGCACCGCCAAAAACTACATCCAGTACCACACCTCTGCTGAAGTCAGCATGACGCAACTCTTGCGCACGACGCTGCG
The DNA here is from genome assembly GCF_900101945.1 of Nitrosospira sp. Nsp13. Taxonomy (NCBI): domain Bacteria; kingdom Pseudomonadati; phylum Pseudomonadota; class Betaproteobacteria; order Nitrosomonadales; family Nitrosomonadaceae; genus Nitrosospira; species Nitrosospira sp. Nsp13. The sequence continues at coordinate 19,674 of NZ_FMVD01000016.1, forward strand.
CATGCGGCCCGATCGCATCATCGTAGGTGAAGTGCGCGGCCCGGAAGCCCTCGATTTACTGATGGCCTGGAATACCGGCCATGAAGGCGGCGTGGCAACTCTGCATGCGAACGACGCCAAAGCCGGCCTGTCCCGGCTGGCGATGCTGATCAGCATGCACCCGGATTCGCCCAAACCAATCGAGCCCCTGATCGGTGATGCGGTGCACTTGATTGTGCATATCGTCCGCACACCTGAAGGCCGCCGGGTTGAAGAAATCATGGAAGTAAAAGGGTATGAGAATGGGCGTTATTTAACTGAAACTTTCAGGGAGTGAGGTATGAATAAAGACAATTTGCGCAGTAAATCCGGTGAATGCCTGGGTCCTGCACTGCTGTTTCTGGTGTTGGCCGTGCTATTGCCGGAATACGCACTGGCGTCCGAAGGGGTAGGGGGCACGCTGCCGTACGAGTCCTGGCTCATCAATCTGAGGAATTCGGTAACGGGGCCGGTGGCTTTTACGCTGTCGATGATCGGCATTGTGGTAGCAGGCGGAGTACTGGTGATGGGGGGCGATTTGAGCGGATTCTTCCGGACGTTGATTTTTATTGTGCTGGTCCTGGCGCTGCTGGTCGGTGCGCAAAATATGATGTCGAATTTCTTTGGACGCGGCGCGGAAATTGCCCTGTTTGAGGACATTGCCCAAGCAGGGCAGGGCGGTGCGGGGAAGGGGTAAGCCATGGCGTTGAATAGAGTCCCCATTCGAAGGATAGGCAACCGTCACAGCCTGTTCATGGGCGGCGACAGGGAGCTGGTGATGCTCTCGGGACTGCTGGCTTTTGCGCTGGTCTTTAATGCCCAGGAAATCCGCGCCGCGATCGTCGGAATCTCTTTATGGATAGGGGCTCTGTTCCTGCTACGGCTGATGGCGAAATCGGACCCCAAGATGCGCTCGGTCTACCTGCGGCATCGCCGCTACAAGGCGTACTACGCCGCACGCGCCATGTATAGCCGTGAAAACACGCGCACACAGGAGAAACAATACCAATGATCCCATTCGTAGTGGTGTTGATAGCAGGGGTCGGTATCGTGTTTCTGGCGGTGCTCTATTCCCGGATTTATGCGGTGAACCATGAACGCAAACTTAAAAAGCATCGCAAGACCGATGCGGGGTTGGCGGACTTGCTGGTCTATGCGGCCATGGTGGACGATGGCGTGATCGTCGGCAAAAACGGCTCGTTCATGGCGGCGTGGGTTTACCGCGGCGAGGATAACGCCAGCGCCACGGATGAGCAGCGCAACCTTGTCTCGTGCCGGATTAATCAGGCGTTATCCAATCTTGGGAATGGGTGGATGATGCATGTGGATGCGGTACGCAAGCCCGCGCCGCACTATCCGGAGCGCGGGCAATCACACTTCCCCGACCTCGTTACAGCGGCCATCGATGAGGAACGCCGCCAGCTGTTCGAGAACTTGGGCACCATGTATGAGGGTTACTTCGTCCTGACGCTGACCTGGTTTCCGCCTTCCCTTGCCCAACGCAAATTCGTCGAGTTGATGTTTGATGATGATATCGAGCGCCCCGACCAAAGAGCGCACACCCATGCCCTGATCGAGCATTTCAAACGCGAATGCCTGTCGGTGGAATCGCGCCTGTCTGCGGCGATGAAAATGGAACGGCTACGCGGCAGGAAGACCCAGGCAGAAGATGGCCGGGAAACTACGCACGACGAATTCTTAAGCTGGCTACAATCCTGCGTGACCGGCATCCATCATCCGGTGCAGTTGCCGAGCAACCCCATGTACCTGGACATGCTGATCGGGGGTCAGGAACTGTGGGCCGGGGTCGTGCCCAGGATAGGCCGCAAATTCATTCAGGTGGTCGCCATAGAAGGATTTCCCACTGAATCCTACCCCGGCATCCTCACCACTCTGGCGGAATTGCCGAGCGAGTATCGCTGGTCGAGCCGCTTTATCTTCATGGACGAGCACGAGGCCGTTGCCCATCTGGATAAATTCCGCAAGAAGTGGCGGCAAAAAATCCGGGGTTTCTTCGATCAGGTATTCAATACGCATATCGGCATCATCGATCAGGATGCCATGTCGATGGTTTCAGATGCGGAAGCGGCCATCGCGGAAGTCAGAAGCGGCTTGGTGGCGCAAGGGTATTACACCAGCGTGGTGGTGCTCATGGATGAGGACCGCTTGCTGCTGGAAACCTCGGCGCGCGCACTGGAGAAAGCCATCAACAGCCTGGGTTTTGCCGCCCGCATCGAGACCATCAACACCATGGATGCGTTCCTCGGCAGCCTGCCGGGACATGGGGTGGAGAACGTGCGCCGGCCGTTGATGAACACCATGAACCTGGCCGATCTGCTGCCCACCAGCACCATCTGGACCGGATTGATTGAGGCGCCTTGTCCGATGTATCCGCCCGCGGCGCCCCCCCTGATGCACTGCATCACGCACGGGGCCACGCCGTTTCGCCTCAACCTGCATGTGCGTGACCTGGGCCATACGTTCGTCTTCGGCCCCACTGGTTCAGGCAAGTCCACCCAGCTTGGCGCCATCGCGGCGCAGGTGCGGCGCTACAAAGGCATGTCGATGTATGTCTTCGACAAGGGCATGTCCATGTATCCACTGGCGAAGGCCACCGGCGGCCATCATTTCACCATCGCGGCCGATGAGGAAAAACTCTCGTTCTGCCCCTTGCAGTTTCTGGAATCGAGAGCCGACCGTGCCTGGGCGATGGAGTGGATCGATGCATTGCTGGCCTTGAACGGTCTTGTCACCACGCCGAACCAGCGCAATGAAATCGGCCTTGCCATCACCAGCATGCATGATAACGGGGCCCGGACACTCTCCGAGTTCTATACCACGATCCAGGATGAGGCAGTGCGTGAAGCCCTCAAGGTCTACACCATCGAAGGCGGCATGGGGCACTTGCTCGATGCCGATGAGGATGGCCTCTCGCTCACCGATTTCACCGTGTTCGAAATTGAGGAGCTGATGAACCTGGGTGACAAGTACGCACTGCCGGTACTGCTGTACCTCTTCCGGCGCATCGAATTGTCGTTGAAGGGCCAGCCCGCCATCATCATTCTGGATGAAGCCTGGGTGATGCTCGGACATCCCGTATTCCGCGCCAAAATCCGAGAATGGCTCAAGGTGCTGCGCAAAGCGAACTGCATGGTACTGATGGCGACGCAAAGCCTGTCCGATGCGGCCAATTCGGGAATCCTGGATGTCATCGTGGAATCGACCGCGACCAAGATATTCCTGCCCAATGTCTACGCCCGCGACGAGGATGCGGCGGCGTTGTACCGCCGCATGGGGCTGAATAACCGGCAGATAGAAATACTCGCCACCGCGGTGCAGAAAAAGCACTACTACTATGTCTCGGAAATGGGACGGCGCTTGTACGACCTGGCGTTGGGGCCGCTGGCGCTGGCCTTCGTCGGCAGCACCGACAAGGACTCCATCGCCGTTATCAAGGGGCTGGAAGCCAAGCATGGCGATGGCTGGGTGCGGGAATGGCTGGCGATGCGAGGACTGAACCTTAACGACTATGGAGTGACGGCATGAACGTGAGCAGCGTGGCGGAGAGCATCAAGTACCTGGTCTTCAGGCGGACGGAAAAAGGGGATGGGCGGCAAGCTGCGGGAACGATGGCCGATGGAAGGCGGGAAGGGGAGGGCGACAACCCGTATCTGTCTGCACGGCGCACCTGGAACGAGCATGTAGGCGATCAGGTGGCTTCGCGCCAGATCTGGCAGATGCTGGGCCTGCTCTCACTCCTGATTGCCCTGGCCGGGGTCGGCGGCATGATCTATATCGGCAGCCAGTCCAAGTTCATTCCTTACGTGGTCGAAGTGGACAAACTGGGCCAGACCATCGCGGTGGCTCCAGTGGATCGGGCCAAAGGGGTGGACCCGCGTGTGATCCATGCTGCGATGGCTGCATTCGTGCAGTCGGCGCGGATGGTCACGCCTGATGTGGCATTGCAGCGCAAGGCCATCTTCGGCGTCTATGCGATGCTCTCACCCGACGATCCGGCCACGGCCAAGATGAACGAATTTCTGAATGGCAGGGTGGAAGCCAATCCCTTCAAGCGTGCGGAAAAGGAAACCGTCAGCACCGAGATCATTTCGGTGCTCGCGCAAACGCCGGAAACATGGCAAGTGGACTGGACGGAAACGGTGCGCGACCGGCAGGGGTTCGTCAAAACGCCGCCTTACCGCATGCGCGCGCTGGTAACGATGTACGTGACCGAGCCCGCCCCGGAAATCAACGAAGAGCAGATCCGCAACAACCCCCTGGGCATTTACGTCAGCGACTTTGCCTGGTCCAAACAAATCTGAGGCCATCATGAAAAAATTCCCCTTTATCGCGGCAACTGTCCTGCCTCCCTTCGCCACCGTCGTGGTCGCCATCCTGCCGTTCATCGCTGTCGCCGCCACCGGCAACATGCCTTATGAATCGGGCACCATCGGCGCGGAGCAAGCCAGGCTGCTGATGCCTGCACCGCCTCCCGTCAAAACACCTGTGGCACTACCGCCGCTGCCGATTGCGGTGGTGCCTGCACCTGCCCAACCTGACGTACTGTATTTCAATAATCCGGAGTTAAAGCTCACGCCGCAAGAGCGCCAGGCGCTGGATATCGCGAAAAAATGGAAAGCGGGTAATTCCACGCAAGGCATAAAACCCGTGGCCGGGGCCGACGGCACGATCCGCTTCCTCTTCGGCGCCACACAGCCGAGTATCGTGTGCGCTGTGTTACAGGTATGCGATGTGGAGTTGCAGCCGGGAGAGCGGGTGAATGGAATCCACCTGGGGGACGTGGCCCGCTGGACGGTGGAGCCCGCCATTACCGGGACGGGTGTAGCGGAAGTGCAGCACCTCATCATCAAGCCGATGGATACCGGGATTGAAACCTCCCTGATCGTCACCACTGACCGGCGCACCTACCATCTGCGCCTGCGCGCGCACCGCAGTGAATTCATGCCGCGCGTGGCCTTCACCTATCCTGAAGATGCGATGGCGAAGTGGGAGCAAATCAAACAACAGGAGCATACCGCCTACAACAGACAGATCCTGCCCGGCACCGGGGAATACCTGGGCAACCTGGATTTCAACTACACCATCGACGGGACCGCCAACGCCTGGAAGCCGGTGCGGGTCTATAACGATGGAGTCAAGACCATCATCCAGATGCCCTCCACCCTGAGCCAGAATGAGGCGCCCATCCTGCTGGTGGTGCGTAAGGACGGGGGCCTGCTCACGGATGAAGAATCGGTGCAGGTGAATTACCGGTTGCAAGACAACCGCTACATCGTGGACAGCATCTTCGACAAGGCGATTCTGGTGGCCGGCGTCGGTTCCAGCCAGGATCGCATCACCATCAAAAAAGGTAAATGAAATGCGCATCCTGCTCATTACGTTGCTGGGCATAAGCCTGGCCGCTTGCGCGGCTAATCCCCTCATAAAGCCGGATAATCCGCATCCTGAATATGATGAAGTGATTGCCCGCGATGCGATCGAGCAGCTTATGAAGCTCTATCCCCCGGCCAAGACGCAATTCAATCTGATTGAATCGAACCCGGTGAGTTTCGGTGCGCTATTAACAGAAAAACTTCGTGCAAAGGGATATGCGGTGGCAGAAGTCAAATCTGAAAAAACAGGCATTCGCGCCATTTTCCAGAGCGACAACTTTAGCGCGGTGTATCCACCCAAGCCAGCCGTACCGGCAGCGGGCGCCGCAACACAACCCCAGGATGGGGCAAAGGCTGCGCCGGGCATCGAACTGCGCTATGCGCTCGTCCATTTCAGGAGCGCAGACTTTTCGCGTATCGCGCTTTATCCCGGAAAATCCATCCTTGCGCGCGCTTATCTTGCCGGTGCAGACGGGCTTGCCCCGGCCGGGGCCTGGACATACAAGGAGTAAAGCCATGAGCAATCCCATGTCGGCGGCAGCTCCGCCGAATCAGATGCAAAGCGGGGGCGTGCGCCGGGTCAACAACCTCCCCATTTACCTGATTGGCGTGGCTGTCGTCATTTTCTTAAGCATCATGGCGCTGGTGGCGATGGACCGCACCCACACCAAGCAGGCCAATGCCGATACGGTGAAGCGCAACGGAAACACGACGCTGTTCGCCAAGGAACTTGCCGGGGACCGGAAGGACGGCATTATCGCGGCCTCCATGCCCTATCAGGAAGAAAACGATTTCCGGCCGGTGAACCCCAATCTGCCACCCATGCCACCCATGGCGCCGCAAACGCAGCAACCGTCGCAATACCAGGCGGATGCGGAGCGTATCCGACAGCTCAAATTGCAGCAGTTCGAGGAAGCGCTCAAGGCTAAAACGAGCGTGCAGCTGCCGCAAACGGCGCAACGGGCCACGCCCCATACGGCCGTACCACGGCTAGCGGAGACGCCCATCAATACCGATCCGACCGTGGCCTACCAGCAACGCCTGGCGCAGGTCAGGAAGGCCGGTCTGGGGGGCGTAGGCGGCATGAGCGACGAAGGGGAGGAAGTAAATGAAACCGGGCAAAGAAAACCGAAAAATAATATCGGGGACTTTGCCGGTGATGACTCGGATAGATGGAGGCTAGATTCGCGTTTGCTCCCGCCGCGCTCTCCTTATACCGTACAAACTACTTTCGTGATTCCCGCCACGCTGATCAGTGGCATTAATTCATCCCTGCCGGGTAAAATCTTCGGGCAGGTGAGCCAGGACGTGTACGACACCGCGACCGGGAAACATATGCTGGTGCCGCAAGGCACGAAACTGGAAGGGGCTTATTCGAGCGATGTGGCCTACGGTCAGGCAAGCGTGCTGGTGGCCTGGCAGCGCCTGGTATTCCCCGATGGTAAGACCATGGATATTGGTGCCATGCCCGGGTCGAACGCCGCGGGCTATGCGGGGTTCACGGACCAGGTCAACAATCATTACTTGCGGCTGTTCAGCTCGGCCTTGCTCATGTCGGCGATCACGGCGGGTGTGGCCTTGAGCCAAAGCCAGAACCAGGTGGCGGGTACCTTCGGGGCGCCAACCACGAGCAGCGTATTGAGCGCGACGTTGGGGCAGCAACTGGGACGCGTGACAGCGCAATTGATATCCAAGAACCTCAATATTTCGCCAACACTTGAGATTCGTCCCGGTTACCGTTTCAACGTGACTGTCACCAAGGACATGGTGTTCAGCAAGCCCTACGAGGCATTCGACTATTAAGGAGCATAAATTGAAAATACAAGCATTCAGAATGCAGGCGGCCAAGGCCGCATTGGTTCTAGCCTTAAGCAGCATGGGTGCATCCGTACCGGCCATCGCGGGGGGCCTGCCGGTCATCGATACGGTGAATCTGCAACAGAATGTGGTATCGGCGGTGGAAGGGGTGAATCAGACATTAAGGATGATTCAGGCATACCAGCTCCAGTTGCAGCAATACGAGAACATGATCCAGAATACGCTCGCGCCCGCGGCCTATGTCTGGAACCAGGCGGAGCGCGTCAACATGGCACTCTTAGGCGCGGTTAATACGCTTAATTACTACAAGAACCAGGCGGGCAATCTGGACGGCTATTTGTACAAGTACCAGAACAGCGCCTATTACATGAGTTCACCGTGCTTCAGCGCCAACGGCTGCTCGGCATCGGACCGTGCCGCACTGGAAGCCAACCGCCAGCTAGGTTCCGATGCGCAGAAGCGGGCGAACGACGCCATGATCCGGGGGATCGATCTGCAGCAGCAGGAATTGGAAGCGGATGCACGCAGACTGACAGCCTTGCAGGCAGCAGCGCAAACCTCGCAGGGTCAGATGCAGGCGATACAGGCCGCCAACCAGCTCGCCAGCAATCAGGCCAGCCAATTGATGCAGATACGCGGCCTACTAATCGCTCAGCAGAATGCGGAAGCTGCAAGGCAATCCGCCTTGGCGGATATCGAAGCGCAGCAGGCCGCGGCTGCGGTGCAGTTGAGGGCGGGGACTTTCAAGAAAAGTCCACCGCGTGAATGGTAAAGGTGGAGGAGAGGAAATGAAAATAGACCGTTCAACAACGTTGTGCGTTATGACCACGCTCGTGCTTGTGATGCTAGCGGGGTGCGAGAATGAGATCGATTGCGACAAGCCTTGGTTGATGCCGGGGGAGACGCCAACTCAAAAACAGGCAGAATTCCTAAAAAGATGCCCTGATCAAGCTAAGACTGCAGCAGCACTGCGAGAGGGCACATTTAAGAAAAGTGAGCCAAAGGAGTGGTAAAGATATGAAACCGTCAATTTCATTGGTTGCTTCTCTATTTTTATTGTTGTTAGGATTTGCACTATCTTCGATGCAAGTCCATGCTGCAATTGACAATTCAAGTGTACTGGATGATTTTTTAATGCGTTACCAGGCAGCGGCTACAGCCTGGGCGGCAATCATCACTGACAGAGCTTCCTGGCTTTTCTGGCTGCTTGCCGTTATCAGCATGGTATGGACCTTCGGACTGATGGCGCTAAGGCGTGCCGACCTGGGTGAATTCTTTGCCGAATTTATCCGCTTTACGATATTTACCGGCTTCTTCTGGTGGTTACTGGTCAATGGCCCCAATTTTGCCACCTCAATCATTACATCACTCAAGCAGATCGGCGCGGAGGCTAGCGGGCTGCGGGGCATGGGTTCTCCGTCCCATATTGTGGATATTGGGTTTGAGATTTTTTACCGAGCATTGGATCAGTCTACTTTCCGTACGCCGCTCGACAGTGCTACTGCCCTCATCATGGCGGCGGTGATCCTCGTCATACTGGCGCTCATCAGCGTCAACATGGTGCTGTTGCTCGTGTCCGGCTGGATACTGGCTTATGCCGGCATCTTCTTTTTGGGCTTTGGCGGATCGCGCTGGACTTCCGATATGGCGATCAATTACTACAAGACGGTATTGGGTGTTGCGGTATCGCTGTTCGCCATGGTGCTGTTGGTGGGTATCGGAAAGACCTTCCTGGATGACTATCATGTAAGAATGAACGTCGGCCTAAGTCTGAAAGACATGAGCGTGATAATGGTGGCGTCCATCGTCCTGCTTGCGCTGGTTAACAAGATTCCGCCGATGTTAAGCGGAATTGTCGGTGGGGGAGGGGGCGGCATTGGCAATATCGGCGGGGGTGCTGCCATTGGGGTTGCTGCAGCAGCCTCAGGGGTCGCTGCCGGCATGATGATGGCCGCGGCTGCCCATACGGCGGGCGGGGCTTCCGCCATCAAGGCCGCTTACGATGCCGCGCAGGGCAGTATGGATGCCGGCAGTGGCATGTTTACCGGGGTGGGGCAGGGGGGCGGCAGTGACTCAGCCGGTGGCCGTGGCGGAGTGGGGCAGGCGATGGGCACTGGGGCGCGCTTTGCCGCTGAAATGGGATCGCATTTTGCCAAGGGCAGTATGCAAGCAACAAAAGAAAAATTCGCTGGCGATGGCAGCCGTGTAAGCCAAACTCCCGGCGGAAAAGTCGCCTCGGCCATTCGCTCCAACATGAAGGAACCGGAATTCAAGGGCAATGCCTTTGCCAATTCGACTGAAACAGCGGTCGACGCGGAAGCGGAGGCTGCCGCATTCCGGGACAGCAAGTAGGGCGCAATGGGAGACCTGCCGTCCTATATCCAAGAGCGCGTGGTCTGCTCCATCGCAGCGGCGGTGAAGTATGAAGTGCCGGCAAATATCGTTCTGGCCGTCGCGGAGAAAGAGGGCGGCAAGCCCGGGCGGTGGGTGCGCAACTCGAATAATACCTATGACGTTGGTCCCATGCAGTTCAATACCACTTATCTCTCCGATCTGGCTAGGTATGGCATTAACGCCAGCCATGTCCAACAAGCCGGATGTTATGCGTTCGATCTAGCCGCATGGCGGCTCAGGATGCATATTCGCAATGACAAGGGGGATCTGTGGACGAAGGTATCGAACTACCACTCAAACACGCCCCACCTGAATGCCACGTACCGGGCGGATCTGATGCAAAAGGCAGACAAATGGGCCAAATGGCTAGATGCCCGATTTGCGACGTATGACGTGACATCCCCTACCGTTAGCCGGTGAACGGATGACCTAGCTTCTCAAAAGTGGCTTGAAAGTTAATAATTTTGGAAACAGAAGGGAGAAAAAACCATGACGCACCTTGAAATCTATCAAATCGTTAAAGGTTTGATCCCGCCCGACTTGCGGGAAAAGTACGATCATCTTTGTTATGGGGAGATGGCCGAAGTTGCGGAGTTGTCCCAATGGGCGGAGGGACTGCGCTGGGCCCAAGAACAGTGGGAAAAAATCCCGCTGCAAGAGGAACCGGGAAGCTTCAATGAAAGTATGCAGGGCGGTTAAATCACGCGCTCAATGAAATAATCCGTGAATTGAACAGCCCAGCCCGCTCGGGCCGGGCAATTTTTTCAGGCTTTGAGTTTGCGCATTTCCTCGGCTAACATCCACAAAGCGCGATTGATTCTCACGTTCTGGTCAATGCCGGTAACGGCGCGGGTGGTGGTGGCGCGCCCAATGCTGCTACGGCCACGCAGACCACCCTTGATCATGTTTTCCTGCACGCGGCTAAAGGTCGTCCACATATCGCTGGCACGGTCCTCGAAGCGCCTGGGTGTCAAGATTTGAGCTTCGGTAATGGGAGCCGGTTTCACCGGATCGTCGTACTTGAGGGTCAAGGCGGCACGGGCGAAAGCGGCTTGTTCGCCTTCATTCAAGGTCAGCGCCTTCATGCCGTCCAGCTGCGCATTGATTGACTCGAAATCGTCGAGCACGGTAAAGGCGCCTTCAATCACCTCATCAATGATATTGCCTTTGTGGGGGATGCGAATATCGTTTAGGGTATTCCCGCAAACCATTCCATTCTGGCAGACGAAACGCAGCATACCGGCCAGCATTTGGTAGGAACTGGTGCCGTCGTGGCTGTTGAGCAGGATAATCTCGTTGCGGTGATCTGGCTCGCATGGCGCAAGCGGATCATATGCTTGGTGTGTTCGCGCCTGCTATCATCGCGTACGCGGGTCTGGCACACCATGAAGGGCTGGAAATCTTCATTGCGCAGCCCTTTCAGCACATCGCTGGTGGGGATATAGGCATAGCGCTCTGAGCGGCTCTGATGCTTGCCATCGGCAAAGATTGACGGTGCGACCCGCACGATCTCATCATCAGATAGTGGATGCTCCGAACGGGCGGCGGTAAAGTTGCGAAATGAGCTTGAAAGTTGCATGGGTTTCTCCTGAAGGGGTTAAAGGGAAAGAAGCTCTGCAAACCAGATCCTCTCGCTCGAACCTCTTCGCTTCGCCCTGGGGCGACGGGAGTGGGGGATAGCCCTGCGCTCACGGGCAAGGGTTGGGAATGGGTGGGGTGGACAGGCGAAGAAACAGGCGGGCCTATCCTGTTGCGATTTGTTTATCCCCCCACACATCCTCCTCGCAAACGAATGGAGGGTACTGTGCAGGGAGCGCATCGGGTTATTGCTTGCCGCCATTAGCAGGTTTTGGTGCTGTCTGATTGCCCCCGGCCGGATCTGCTACAGAGCGGTTGCGGATCACCGTCCATGACAGGCGCAGCGTACCGCCACTGGCGGCTGGCGAGGGCTGTGACAGGGGGCATTGCAGGTTTTACGCAATTGAATGACCAAAAGTAGCTTTTAATAACTCGAACTAAAGGAGATTCAAAGCATGAACAGAAAAGAACTCATTGATGCACTGGCAACCAAGACTGGTTCCAGCAAGGTGGATGCCGACCGGGCCCTTGGCGCGCTGCTCGACATCTTTTCGGATACCCTCAAAACAGGCGATGGCATCACGCTGGTGGGCTTTGGTTCATTTGAAGTGCGTAAGCGTGCCGCGCGCCCCGGCCGCAATCCCAAGACGGGCGAAGAACTGAAAATCAAGGCATCCAACGCGCCAGTATTCAAGGCGGGGGCAACTCTTAAGGCCGCAGTAAATAGCGGGAAGAAGTAAACTGGCAAGAAAATTGGATAAGATACGTAAAGAGCAATTTCACCTTCGCTCAGCCATGGCAACCCTATGGATAACCCGATGGACTGATAACTCCCCGTCTACAGGGCTTACTGCTCTTAAATCCTCACAAAGCGTTCTGTCGCAACCTCGGCCTCGCCCTGGCTGCTTTGATATTGATCTGGACATGAGTAAGCGACTTCTAATCAAAGCCTCCCCTTATAGACCCCAAATTTCCTTGCCATTACGCTCGAGATCGGACCCGAGGGTATCCGAAAGCACAATGATTAGACCTCGCATAAGTTTGCTAATCAGAATATTCTCCCTCTAAGGCTAGGTTCTTATCAATCAATGAGGTTTTTCATCAAAACAACATTAAGTATAAGAACGTCCTTATCATTCATAAGAAACGGTAGAAAGTCTAATTATATTGGCTAAGTATCATGCCAGGTGTGCGGCTCATACGTACTTACTAACTGCACCAAGATATTTTGAGACCGCAGCAAGTAAGATTCTCCCCAGAGATTCAATGCCCGATGCGCGTGATCAGAATAATCTGAATCAGGCTGGGCTAAGCCGAATCTCTGAAAACACCGTGCGGTGGTTCTGAGGGTTATAAGTTGGATGATGTAGGTCTGAGCTTGGCAGTTTGTAGCACTTAGTGCTATATTATGAATCAAGGGAGATGCTACATGGTGGTTTACAAAACCCGATGGTTTGACCGTTGGGCGCACAAACAAGGATTGAGCATGCTCAGCCTTTGCGCCGCCGTGCGCGAAATGATGGCGGGGTTGTATGAAGCCGACCTTGGTGGCGGGGTGCTGAAAAAGCGGATTGCCCGACCTGGGCAGGGGAAGAGTGGCGGCTTTCGAACGCTGGTTGCCACCAATAAGGGAAATCGTTGGGTTTTTGTGTATGGCTTTCCAAAGAACGAACGTAGTAACATCGACAAGGATGAAGAGGAGGCCTTGAAGAAGTTGGCGGCTCACCTGTTGTCATTGACGACGCAGGCGCTCGACAAGGCTCGGCGTGCAAAGGAATTGATGGAGGTGGATTGCGATGCGGAAAACTAAATCAGCCATTCTTGAAGCCGTCCACGATACGGCGAAAAGCCTGCATAAGGCGGGCGTGATGGATCAGGTCACGCTGCGCGAATTCGACCGCCTGTGCTTGCCGCCCGTCGAACCGCTTAGGCCGGAACAAATCAAGCAAATACGTGAAACTTCACGGGTCAGCCAAGCCGTCTTTGCGGCGTTGCTGAACACGAGCGTATCGACGGTACAGAAGTGGGAGATCGGCCAGAAAAAACCCACGGGCACTGCGCTCAAGTTGTTGCATCTGGTGCAAAAGCGCGGTTTAGAAGTCGTTGCCTGAAACTGGTTGCAAATAAAAAGGGAACCCGGCCGGGGCGTGTTACAGGAATCAACGAAAGCAGCGTGCCATTACGAGCTGAGGGATATAGGCGCCTCAAACACAGTAGAAGCTCCTTTTCGAGGAAATATGGTGGAATACGAAGAATTACCGCGTTCTGCTCTCATAAAAATGTTGCAGGAACACGATGCAGCGCTCATTGAAGCGGGGCGGGATGGTATTGTCATGAGCTATACGGGCCGTACAGCTCCTTGGCAAATCATTCGCCAAGTCAAGCCAAAGCTCTGCAAGATCCTCAAGAAATATTCGGTTGGTGACGAGAAGAGCCAAGCCGAAAATGAGATATGGGACGGCGAGAACCTATCCACTATGGTCACACTTTATAAATATCGGGGTCAAGTCGATCTGATCATCACTGATCCACCCTACAACACGGGTGAGGATTTCCGGTACAACGATAAGTGGGATAAAGATCCCAATGATCCTAACCTTGGCGAGCTCGTACCTAAAGACGACGGTTCACGGCACAGCAAATGGCTTAAATTCATGACACCGCGTATCTGGATGATGCGCGAGATGCTCAAGACAGGCGGCGTCATCGCCATTTGCATCGACCATCGCGAGCTCTATCGCCTAGGAATGCTTATGGACGAAATATTCAAGGAAGATAACCGCATCGGCATTATTAACTGGCAGAAGGCCTATTCACCGAAGAACGACACCGGCGGTAAACGCGGTGGCCTATCCTCCGCGACTGAATATGTCTTAGTTTACGCTAAGAATGGCGACCGAGCTCAGACCGGCCTCTTAGAGCGGACTGAGGCCATGAACGCTCGCTACACCAACATTGATGAGGATCCAGACGGTGATTGGGCCTCATCCGACGCCACCGCGCCCCAATACCGCAAAACAGGTACCTGTGCCATCCAATCGCCATTTACAGGAAAGCTTTATTACCCAATACGGGGGCATTGGCGCAGCGCAACTACCGAGATGAAGAGGCTCCTCGAAGGTTGGGGGAGCGATTATGTTTACAAAAAGCTCGACGATGGCTGCGAAGCGAAGGCAATTGTGCTCAAAAACTGTCACTTTATCGGCAATGAGCCCGATCCGGAGTCGCCAGCTATCGTCACCGCGCGACGGAAAGCCTATGCCCGCCTGGCCGAGAAGAATTGGCCCCAATTGATTTTCACAGATGGGGGCGAAGGTGGGCCTCGCCTCAAAAAGCACCTCAACAAGATAAAGAAAGGAAAGGTACCGCTAACTTATTGGGCCAACGAAGACTATGAGATTCCTCTCAATATCGAAAGCCAGTCTTGGGCCCACGAAGACTCCGGGCATAGCCAAGCGGGTATCAACGAGCTCGACGCCGTGGTCGGAAAAGGCCACGAATTTAAGACGGTTAAGCCGTTGCGGTTAATTAAAAAGATTATCCAAATCTGGTGCAGGGCGGATGGGATCGTAATGGACCCCTTCGCAGGATCAGGGACCACGGGACATGCTGTCTTGGAACTTAACGCCGAAGCGGGAACCAATCGCCGATTTATCCTCATTGAGCAGGGCAATACGGACAAGGGTGATCACTATGCTAAGAGCCTCACTGCCGAGCGCATCAAGCGCGTGGTCATGGGGGTTAATGGACCTAATGGCATGAGCAAGCCTTTGCTAGGAGGATTCCGCTTCATCGAATTGAAGCGCGAGAAGATCGACGCTGAGGCAGTCAACGCCCTTGCCCGCGAAGAGATGATTGACCTTTTGCTTACAAGCTATTGGGACAAAACGGCGAAGACTAAATCCTATCTGCGGCGATTACCGGCGGGCTCGCATCGACACTTATTTGCCGTAAATCCCAGGGAAGAAGGATTTTTCCTTATTTGGGACGCCCCCGATCAGCCATCAGTCCTAAATCGGGACGCATTCAAGCGCATTGTTGAGGAGGCCAAGATTACCAACCTCGCTTCCCGCTATCACGTCTATGCGTCGCTAGCGCCATATACTGGCAGCGGCATTGAGTTCTACAAAATTCCTGATTCGGTACTGGAACACATAGGTTTTAATCCTCGCTCCGATGCCTACAATAACGAGAACTCTGAAGAGGCCGCGGATGCTTGAGCTCAAAGTCTTCCAGTCCGAGGCTGCCAAGTCGATCGCCGAGCGCTACGCCTTCTTCGCCAACCATCCCTACCGACCGCGCAAGGGCCGTAAACCGCGCGCCTTTTTCCAAGCCCTCTCGGCTCTGACTGGAGCAGGTAAGACACCAGTCCTCGCGCAGGCGGTGGCTTTGATGCGGGCTCATTTCTCGTCCGAACCCATCGTCTTCTGGATGTCCAAAGCCAAGTCGGTGGTCACCCAGACCTACACGAACTTCTCAGGAGGTGGGAAATACAGCGAGATCGTCGATGGCTTTAGGGTTATCAACGTCTCTCAGCTCAGTCCGGTTCTAATTTCGGACGGAACCACACCACTGCTTGTCATGGCGACGACGGGCCTGTTCAATAATAAAGACCAATCTGACGGCGCGCTCAATATTTACAAGCGCGACGAAGATCTTTTCGGCAATCAGTCGCCCTGGGAGCGCCTCATTGATCGCTCCGACAAAGGCAGGCGGCGTCCGCTTTTGATTGTTTATGATGAGGGCCACAACCTCTCCCAGCAGCAAACCGAGCTGCTCGCCGAGCTCGAACCCGACGCGTATCTGTTAGCCTCGGCAACCTTGAAACTGCCCGAAAGCTTCAATAAGTCAGTTATTCAGCACATCAAGCTCTGGGTGGATGACGCTGAGGATGATGCCGAGACCTTCAAGGCTCTCGGGGCAGCTAACGAGCATGAGGGACCAGACGTAAAGCGTTTCATCACGACGGCGGTGGATAGCCAGAAGGTGGTCGATGCGCAGCTCGTTAAGAAAGCTATCCAGTTCGATGGTTCCACGGCTCAGATGGAACGGTGCCTCGATGACCTCCTTTCACGGCTCGAAATCCTGCAAGAAGAGATAGACATCCGTGACCTTGGGTTCAAACCCAAGGCTATCTACGTCTGTAAAACCAACATCACCGATGACGGGGAGAAAGATGACCAAACCAAACCTTTTGCCCATCGCAAGGCTCCCCCTATCCGCATCTGGCGTTACCTCGTTGAGGAAAAAAACGTTGATCCGAAGTCAATCGCTATCTACGCGAATCTAAACTTCGTCGAGAGCAACAAGCCGGAAGAGGTTAATCTCTTCTCTAAAGGCGAGAACGACTTCGACGAATTTACAACAGAAGACTATCAGCACATCATCTTCAATCTGTCGCTCCAGGAAGGATGGGACGATCCGGCCTGCTATCTGGCTTACATCGACAAGAGCATGGGCTCATCTATCCAGGTCGAGCAAATCATCGGTCGAGTGTTACGCCAATATGGAGCAACTCATTATGACAACCCGCTGCTCAATTCGGCACACTTCTTCCTTCGTGTAGACAATCAAAGCGTCTTTAGCGACGCCATCGTGGCGGTTAAGACTAAGCTGCAGAACGAAGGCGCGCCGATCGAGATAGTGGCCAACTTCGGAGATGCAGTATCAGGCTCGGAGGACTTAAAGCCCAGAGAGGGAGTAGATGTTAATCTCTGCTATATCAATGTAGACGCTGAAGCCGCGTGCGAACGGATCGCTGAAATCATCGCGGAGTTTCCGACGTTCGCGGAGGGTAGCGTCGACACGATCGGCCAAGCTCACACTGTCTCGCAGGTCTTGGATTTAAAGAATTTAAGCGGGAACAATGAGAGTCTAGACTGGACGGCGGACGGGCATACCAATCCCGTACGGCTACGTTGGCTTGTCAACACTGCTCTGCGATCACGCTCTAACAGGGCTTTAGCCATCGCCGATTTCCGAGACCAAAAATTCGATGCACGTGTGCAAGTTCAAAGCAACGCGAACAAGAGCGCCGAAAAGCTCGCACTGGAAATCGTTGGCACCTATTATCAGCACGCCGCACTCGTTTATGAGAGCTTGCGACAGTTCAAGTTTGGCACATTGCGTGTTCCAAAGAATGCACTAACATTTGCTAACGGCCTTTATAAGCGCTACGGGGGATTAAACAGATTTGAGCTTGCGTATGCCCAAGCTCTCGACAAGTCGGGGCACGTCTGGCACCGCAATCCCAGTAGTGGCGGCTTCCACATCCCGCTTCTGTCCGAGGGTGACACTTCATCCTTCTATCCAGATTTTATAGTTTGGAAAGCCAATTTGATTTATTGCTTGGATACCAAGGGCGGACATTTGCTGAGTGACGCGGTTGCTCGCAAGCTCTTTGACATTCAGGAGGAGGGCAAAAACAAGGTACATGTACGATTTATCACTGAGGGTAAGCAAACAGAGCTTCGCGGCAAAGCCATGAAGAGCGGCTTTACTGTTTGGAAGATGAAATCTGGTCATCCAAAACCAATTCATGTTGATAACTTGAGATATGCCGTCAAGGAATGTCTACGTTGACAGGTAATACCTCAATAACGGTATTAACGTTGGATCTAAACCAGCGAAATCGTAATGGAAGAAGGTAATCCCAAGATAGGGAAATAACACAAGATTAAAAATGAGCGCCCATTTGTGCGCCACTTCCAGCTTGGTGCCGTTGCGCAGGAATTCGGTGATGCCCTTTGGTTACGTTTTATTGAGGCAATTTGCGGGGTCAATTTAAACCGGGTAATTACGCCTGATTCGGTCTATAAATATAATTTAAGGTTTATCCGCAAATGCTGGGGGTTTAAGGTTGGAGTGAAAAACCAATCACTCGATCACCACAAGGCTTGTCGATGGATAATCCAATATTTAGCAAGATTAGCTCAACTCCTAGTTATCGAGATTTTTTGAGTTGACCTTTTCGTCACCAACTTAATGGAAAGCGCATGCCACTTACGGCTCCAGAATTTAAAGCGGCGCTAGAAGGACTGATCGCACATCAATTAGCGACAGATGTTAGAGCCAATAGTGGTAATGATAAGATTCGAGAAAGCCTTGAGTGTCGAATGAAGTTTCATAGACTGCTCAGCGACAGGAACGTTAGCCCCCCCGATGTTTCCCATTACATGTCCTTAATGGCTGAAAATGCCAATTGCTCTTGGGATACAGTTATATTTAAAGCCCCCATGGTGGAGTGGTGTAGAAAAACTATGCTGTCACGTAACGTCTCTTTCTCTCCATACGAACCACCAAAAACTGTCTCGCTCCTTTTGCAAGCCCTAGACCATTTACTTAACAACCTTGACAGCTCGTTTTCAGATCTCCACTTCATTCTCGCGACGGATATGAAGTATCGACCTCATGGACAAGTCCAGAAACTTGGGCATGATACCTATTTGATTATCTTCGGGTGTTATTTGGTCGCAGATATGGAAGGGCTTGCGCGAACTTATTATGATCTGATAGCACGTGCGCGCGCAAATGATGTTAATAAGCCCTTCGAGGAAATATTCCTGGATGGCAGCATAGAGTACGCTCTGGCCCATTCTTTGCACCGACTTCAATTACCTTATTTTTTGGCTTCTATGTTTTTAGGGGAAAAATATCGGTTTGCGCATAATGCCAGCCCAACTGCCGCGAATAACAAAATGAAAGAGCGCATAGATGCGTTCCATATACTTATGATCGTTTTTCTCCTAGCACATGAGTTTGGTCACATACGCGCCGGCCACCTCGAGGGCAATTCGTCATTATTTTCTCCCGTAGCTTGGTATCTCATGGAAGGGAGCGAGTTTTACGCTCTTAAAGACTTGGCCATAGACCCTAGAATTGTCAAAAACTATCAGGATATGTATTTTCCTTTCCATCAGAAAGAATTCATTGCTGACGCTGTCGCATGTCATTTAACGATGAATGTCGCTGTCGACTTGTTTCATAACAAGTGGCCAGGTTTAGCAGCTGTCGGGATTGTGTTGGCAGCAATTAGCTTATTTGATCGGATGAACTATCTACTCACACGAGGCATGGATCCAGCCACGCGGATTGGATTGTCTAGGTTCAACCGAGTACCATTCGCCCCGGATCTTTTGATGCCAATATCTTCTCATCCTTGGGGTAAGACGCGGCTCAACGTCTTACCTATCAGTATATTGACAAAAATAGTGCCGGGCCGCTCCTTGGGAAGCCAAGAATATAGTTTCATCACAGGCGTTCTGACTGGAGCGGCTGGGGCCATTGCACTCACGGGAGCTGAGGCGATGGCTATCGTTTCATGGGTCATCCGACGCTCTGGCGAGCTAGTTAGTGTACTCACTACCAAGGGTCTCCTTACCACTCATTACCCCGAGGGGACAAACGAGAAAGGGCTAAAGCAGGCATTTTCCTTCATTACCCAACCATCAGATCTTTTCTCCATGCGAGAAGACCTAGGAATCAATTCAATGCCTGACAGACCGCCGCCGGGCCAACAAAATTGGGATTATTAACGTATGAGTAAATATTACTTAACACAGAGTTTCGAGAGTTGGCTGTCTCACGCAGACGATGAGAAACAGATGGGAATTATTGGACGGTTAGAAAGGTTTCAGGATTTAGATCAATCCCATTTAGTAACTGCGCTACAGGAGCGTCATGCTGGAATCATTTGCCTATTGTTATTTCATCCCGACCTTCATAAGGAATTTGCCTCCTTTGTAGAAGCCGGGGGACCAGACATTTGCGGAGGAAGAAATATATGTTTTCTTTATATATCTGATTCAGTCGATCCTCCGATAGCCCTATTTACCCCAGAACAAGCCTGTGCCGAGTTGGTGGTGGCCGACAAGAGTTATGACATCTTTGAATTCGTGTCAGCCCAATTGGGAATTAATGTTGCCCGAGTCGGATACCCAGGGTATTTGTTTTTTACTCAAATAGGTGTATATGACAGTTTTGTTTACGTCCCGGCAACGAAGCCCTCAAATTCAGTAGAGTTAGGGCAAATTTCCGCTATAGCTTTTAACGATGCACTAGAAGCAATGTCAGGCTTCTCAACCCAATGGGGAGATCGATTTGGTCTATCACTTGCGAAACATGGTCTTGATTATGTGCGCTCGGGCAAACAACAACCGGCCGAATTTATTCTGAATATGTTGCATAGGTTATGGCGAGCCCGTAAAGACTTGGGACTTCTCATACGAGTAGGCGCACAATCCATTTCAAGCTAAACCTACCGCTGTAACACTAAGGAATGCTTTTTTAGGATAATCTTACAATTACTGTCAGAAATTTGAGTCCTTAATAACTCACCTTAAACATTGGGCGATCCTCCGGGCCTTCCGATGATCGTAGATCCAGGTCGTGGCAATATTCGCATGCCCCAGCCATTCCTGCACCTTGGCAAAGTCTGCCCCATTATCCAGCGCATTAGCCGCAGCCGTAGCCCACATCACATGCGGCACATATTCCTGTCCGCTATACCCAGCTCCTTTAAATATTTCAGCACCACTTGTTCGTAAACATCGCCCGGGGTCATCGCCATATAGGAGGCCATGCTCATTGTTTTTAACGGCACGAAACAACGGCGCCTCCAGATCTTGTCCATGGCCCGCGGCTTCCAGATACTATTCTATCTTGCCGACTTTCCCTTGTACCTTAATTTAACAGCCTGCTGTAATCTGAACCTGAGGCACCGGAATCTAAACTGCATGTCATCAGGATAGTGGCGTCATGTAGGACGTTTAAACGTATACATGATACCTAGATTCAACGGATAATCGTAGGCCCACTGCTTTGATCAGTAAGCAGCGTTTTGAGAGTCGGGTTGCTTTTTGGTGATATAGCCCGAATAAGTCTTTTAAACTATTGAATAATAATGTCCGATGCTTTTATTGTTCCGTTTGTATGACATTTTTAAAGAGGGTGATATTGTCATGATCTACTCCAGCGCTAACTTTACCATCTTGATTGGTCTGTTCAAAAGGCCCTTAGAATATTGTCAACAATGGGCCGGCTGGGGACCCCATGGCCAGTGACGGCGCTAAGGGCTTCATCTTCGAGCCAGGCGGCATAGGTAGCATCCTCAAAACACACCGTTTGAGAGTGCCCACATTTCAGAGGGAATACGCTTGGGAGTCTGAGCAAGTCGATCAGTTGTTCAACGATCTCAATCGAGCAAAGAGCGAGCACACAGATCACTTTCTAGGAACGATTGTGACTATTTCCAAGGGTCAGCATGACCCGTTGGAAATAGTTGATGGTCAACAACGTCTGACCACGATAGCCTTGCTAATAACTGCAATCCGCGAGGTGATGAGCGAGATAGGACAAGAACCTAAAGTTATCGAGAGCATCAACAACGATTACCTGAGTAGTTTTGATCGCAAAGCGGGTGGTCATGTCCCCAGACTGACCCTGAATATCGACGACAACGCATTCTTTGCGGGGATTGTCGGGGGCGCCCCCCCGGATTGCACGCGCGAGTCCCATAAGCGCTTGTTAGAGGCGTACCGCAGGGCCAAGACCTTCATTCGAAGGATTGTCAGCACATTTGCCGGTGCGGACAAACCGACAACGCTCAATGATTGGCTTGAATTTATCGAATTTGAAGCTTCGGTTATTCTGGTCAAAGCGGACAACGCCTCGAAGGCATTTAAGATGTTCGAAACTCTCAATGACAGGGGCCTCAAAACATCTCAGGCCGACCTCGTAAAAAGTTACCTATTCGGAGAAGCCGCTAGTCGGGTCGCGGAAGCCCAGTCCAGGTGGTCCTCTATGAAGGACAATCTGGAGGAGATTGACGACGACGATCGGGCAATCAATTTCCTGCGGCACGCGATCATTGCAACGAAGCGCTTCGTCAGATCTGATGAGATATACAATGCGGTGCAGTTAGTTGTTCGGGGGGAACATAACGCGGCCAGTTTTCTAAGTTCTTTGGAAGCTACGTCGCGAACGTATGTGGCCACCTTCCAACCTAGTGCGGACTTTTGGCGCTCACATTCCGCATCGACTGCCAAGGCGCTGAAGGTGTTCAACCAGTTTGACCTCAAGCCGATTCGCCCGCTTATGCTGTCTTTAGCTATGAAGTATTCGCCAAAAGATTTCGGGGAGGCGATTAAGCTGCTGGTCTCCATCAGCGTTCGTCTCGTAGTCGCAGGCCGGACGCGTAGCGGCTCGCTTGAGCAGGCATTTGCGAGCTCAGCCTTGGCTGTCTTTGAGGACAAAATTACGAACGCAAAGCTTTTGAAGGCAAGTCTCGGCAATGTGATCGTTTCTGATGCGGACTTCAACAACGAGTTTAAAATGGCGCGCGTGTCGAATGCGGGGTTGGCGAGGTATTATTTGGGCGCGTTGGAAGCGGCGAATGCTGGCCAAAGCGAGCCCTGGTACATTCTCAACGAAGATCCAACCGCAATTACCCTCGAACACATTTTGCCGCAGAATATTTCTGCCGGTTGGGATGATATTGGAGAAGAGGTACGGAAGCTTTATACGCGGCGCCTAGGTAATCTCTGCCTGCTGCAAAAAAGTGGCAACGGAGATGTGGGTAACAAGTCGTTCAAAGAAAAGAGAGTAGAGCTTCTGGCCTCTCCGCTAGTGATGACATCAATGGCTGGACAATACGAGCAATGGACGGAGACTGAAATCGAAGAAAGACAAACGAAACTTGCCGAGATTGCGCTTAAGACTTGGCCAGTTTAAGGCAATATTGTATCGATCTCTTCACGGAAAAGAGGAAGACCATTAGCCATGGATCTCATTTTTATGGCAGATTTTTATGAATGATAAAGGACGTTATCATGGGTAAAAACAGTTTGCTATCGAGAATGAAGGCCATTTTTTAATCACCTCGCTTTATGTATTGCTAGTGCATACTTATAACCTCTTAAAAGGGCTATCCGACTCTCCGGTGGATTTCAGACTCTGTTGAAACATAAGAATGGATTTTTTACTTTCCATCAGTCTGTTTCTTAGAAACACATTGCTGACAATATGCTATTTTATTAATAATCTCCCTTCTAACAAGCGGGAGTGTGCGAGTAGAAACCCCACTATGTAAACGAGTCTTACTCATATAGAGATAATCGTTTTATAAAAAAGAGAGAAAATAAAATGATAATACTTATGTCTCGGCCGCTAAAAACCGTAGATCTGCTATTAATGTGGATGATCCCTTTTCAGATTCTCTTTTCAGTCAATAATGCACTTGCTCAATCATTAACTCCGCAAGCAGATCCGCCCTCGTATGGATATCATCCTTCAAGTAGCTTGTCACTTGGACGCGGCTTTTTACCACGAGATATAAGACTACCAATGAAGTCATGCATCGAGGCAGACATAGTCAAGCTTGATTCCGGTCCTTCATCGACAATATTTTCCGTATTACAGGTAAGCAGTTATGATGAATTGGCTAGTGCTGTAAATTTTGAAGCCAAAGGTGAAGGCCGCTATCTTGCTGCCGGCGGTAGTGCGTAC
The DNA here is from genome assembly GCF_900101945.1 of Nitrosospira sp. Nsp13. Lineage (NCBI taxonomy): Bacteria > Pseudomonadati > Pseudomonadota > Betaproteobacteria > Nitrosomonadales > Nitrosomonadaceae > Nitrosospira > Nitrosospira sp. Nsp13. The sequence goes on from NZ_FMVD01000016.1 coordinate 43,379, forward strand.
TTCAAGTTAAATAGATCTGTATTTTCTCAGCAGAATTCTGTAACAATCGTAGTTAATGCCACAACTGACTTCGGAAAATGGGGGTTGGGACCTTCGCATTTATCAGCGGAAGCGCTCGCACTTCTCCCCAAGCCGTTAGAATTTGCTAAAACATGCGGAACAAAATTTGTAGCAATCGAACGCCGTGCTGCATCGGCAAGTATTGTCATTACTATCTTTAACGCAAGTACGGAGTTGCGAACAGCAATGAATACTGGCGGTTCCGTCTCTGGAGGTGGAGGTGCTGTTTCAGCTTCCGCGAGCGCATCTTTTTTTGATGAGTTAAAGCGCGCATCCTCCCAAGGTCGAGTTTCAGTACAAGCATTGGCGACGGGGGGCGCTGGTTATAGCGCGCTTTCGAGTATCGCTGAAAATATCCCAACGCAATCCAAAAATCTAGATGGGCTTTATAAAGGGATCGGGGATTACATGAAGTCGTTTTCGGATAAGAATGCAGCTCCGTACTACTTTGTAGTACAGTCAATGGATCAATTTAAATTCGATCCATCAAAAATTGAACCCTGGGACCAGTATCGAGAAAATCAACTAAATATTATGGCAAACGCATATCATAAGCTTTCCGAGCAAATTGCAAACGCAGAAAATTGGCTTGGCGGTGGGCCTCTACGGCAAGCAAAAATAGTGCCCAATGGCTATGAGAATGATTTAAAAAAGTGGGTTTCCTTTGCAAAAGAATATCTAAACACCATAATGGCTAAGCATGAAGAGTGCCTTCGTAAAGACGGTCCCAACGTTTGTGCCTTTACTCAATCACAATTAATCTTTAGGGATGACTTGGAGCCAGTTAAGCTTTTTTCTTCTTCGTTTTCTCTTACTCCAGGGAGATGTCAGGAAAATAACGCGGACGCTCCAGCTACAGCACCCTGTAGCTGGACTGGCGCAATAAGGCCTCGCTTACCGGAAATTAAAGGACGTCAGGCGATCGCGATTCTAAATGCTGCCAATGATTCCGATGCACTTTTTGCGGTACTAAAAAATTACAATTTTCGGGCCGGGACCTTTCTTGCAACTTTTGATGTTCAAACATATGACATCTTGGTTGATACCTATCAATATGTTTTCTTAGATGATGATGGATTGTCCGAGGTGTCATTTGAACTACCGGAATATGGCGGTATATGGATGTACGCTTTCCGTGATGAGTCACTTGACTCTAATAGTGTCTACCATATGCTTCGAAGTTGGATGAGGGATGGAAATGGCAATTTCTCTGGGACGTTTCTTTTAAGAGTCAGAGATAAGCTTGGCAGAATCACTCTGCTTCCATTGATCGATGCAAGCTGGACATCAGATAAGGTAAACTTGAAGGTAAAAAAGGTCAGTCATTATTAATGCACTGATATTATGGTAATTATTGTCTAGTTCCGCGAAATAGATTGCTTATTGTTTTGGTTACGTCAGACGTAGTACAACAAAGGCCTTCACCCATTCCACTTACATCTCGCTTTCTATAGCACGCTGCATTTAGATCAGCCGACACTCCAGCTGTCAAGGTTCCTTCCTGATACCAGGTTTGCAAAGGCTTCCCGTGCATGTTTGCAAACACCTCGAACTCACATGCCGTGTCCGATATAAGACATTCACATTTAATTGTGATTTCCTCATTTTTATCTGGCATGATAGTTTCACTATGATTTCCTTGAGAAAAAAACAAAAGAAACATTCCAGTAAAAGTACTAATGTAGAATTTAGCCATATTCCCTCTGTATTATCTTATTTCACTGTTAATCGATTGGCATTCTCGCTATCGCTAATTTCGCTCTTTATCATGTGCAGCTATTCAGACAGGGAGAAGCTGCCAGATGCGCTATCGACATAAAGACCTTGGGCATCTTCAGGAGGAATTGCGTCGCACAAAATCTTTTTAATAACTCCCGCCGGTGTAAATGCTCGTTGGGCATTGCTTAAATTAATTTTATTTTCAAGTTTCGAACTCGGAAAACTCCTTTTAAACTGACTTGCATCATATTGTTTTTGAGTAAGATATACTTCATCAGGTTTAACAAACTCAGGCTTGGCGTGAGCAATACGATTGCGGAAATCGAAAAGCCGGATAGCAGCAACCCATGGCTCGGTTTTAACGTTGTATGTAATATTAAGTTTTTCTGCCAATAGCTCTAATTTTTCAGTTGGACTTTTTCTTTCATGTTCGCTTAGCCAGTCTGACTCAAAAATACGTTCGCCTACAGGAGGTGAAGACTCGATTCGCGCTTTAAAGCACGCTTCTTTTTGGGCTCTGTTGCAGTAATGAGGATGAAGCAATCATCAGGCTGGCTAGGGCATGTCCAGCCTTATCCCAAACCTCGATCTTCTCGGTCAGCTGGTTTGAGCGATGCATAAAACCCTCTGCAGTCAGTTCGAAAATTAACGGCTTTTGTCCCTACGAAAACAGTCTCTAAACGTCCCCCCTCGCAAAATTTTTAGGTGTTGTAATGGCATATGTTGGCACAGCTGGAGGATCTACAAAAGTGTCAAGGATTACTCTCGGTTAGCGCCCGTTGCAGCTTGCTCGCGCACCCGAGCACTTTTGAGCATTCATGCCCGACCACCAAAATAAAGATTTGTCTCCCTCAGAGAGTTTGTTTTCCGACTTTTGATATTGCCGCTTGATTTGACGCGAGAATCCCAACCGCTCTCTCTACAAGTTCTGGAGCATACTCACGCAACATAGTAAATTGCTTCTCCAGGGTTTCCCACGTTCTTGGGAGATGGTCAGGTGGACCAGGCCAAACAAATGCTGGCGGTAAGGCTGAAGTAGGCATTTGAACATCTCCCGTGGTAAAAGCCTGTGAAGGGCATTGTAGTGTTCCAAAATCGCGAACAACACAATCTAAACATAGACTGAAACTCGCTTTTTTCAAGTAATCGGGAATGTTTCGGGCAACCCTCGCGCCTGAACAGCACACCGATTTTGCGGTGCAAAAGCTCCTATCGTATTCTGTAGCCTAACGTCGGATTATGGCTATTCATGCCCAATGTAATCAACGACGGAGGCGAGATTGAAAGCGTTAATAGCTCACCTTAAATGTTGGACTGTCCTCCGGTCGCGTCTTACGGTGATCATAAATTCGGGTCGTGGCAATATTCGCATGCCCCAGCCATTCCTGCACCTTGGCAATGTCCGCCTGGTGATCCAGAGCATTGGTTGCCGCAGTCGCACGTAGTGCATGCGCTCCGATCTTGAAACCCAGCGCAGCAGAATACTTGCGTACCAATTTATAAATCATATCTGCAGTAATGGCCGTGTGTAGAGTACCCATTCGATTATTGCGAATGGGCCGGAAGAGAGCGCCCGCAAGGTCAAGCCCATGACCGGATGCTTCCAGATAATCCAGGACAAGCCCACCTGCAGCCGGATGCAGTGGAATATAGCGTGTCTTTCCACCCTTGCCCGAAACCTTTAGATGGGTAACTCCTCGACGCTCATGCTTGAAATCCTTGACTAGCAGCTTGCAGAGTTCTTCACGCCGAAGGGCGTGATAGAGCAAGGTGGCCAGAATGGCACGGTCGCGCTTATCCTTAAGCGACACGTCCTTAGGTGCATCCAGTAAGCCTCGCGCCTGGTAATCACTGATTGCGGGAGTCTTTCCCAGATATCCCTCTACGGATGGGCGCTTGATGCCTTTGACCGGATTATGTGTCACGGCATTCTTGTCGCACAGATATTCGAACAATGAGGAAAGCGCAGCCAGACGATGCCGGATGGTCGTCCCATTTAACTCCCGGTATTTCAAATCATCCCGCCAAGCAATAATATGGGCGCGTGAAATTTCCCGAAACTCATCCGGCCGCTCGATGCCGGTAAATTTCATGAAATCCTCAAGCGCATTTCGATAGGCTCGCTGCGTTTGCGGATTGTCGATGTTGGCAAACCATTCGATCACCAGCGGTACATCAGCCAGGAGATGGAAGTCTGCCGAGGATAAAAGCCGACTGGACGGAGGTAATGAAACAGGAAAATCGGATGAGCTCATGGCCCATTCTATTATTGATAACATATTTTATCAATAATAAAGAATACGTTTTTAGCTATCACAAAAATGTGATCCGTTGTCTGAATTCGCTGATGACTATACCAAGGGCGCGACTGGGTATCGCCCAGCGCTGGGGTTTTTCGCTGTCGTGATTCAACTACGGTTGTTTTACCCTTTGACCAGATTGTGCGTCACTGAATTGGATGCACACAAATGTTCAAACAAGGAAGCCAGCACTGCCAGTTTTCTGCGGATGATGGCGCCCGCCAGCGACTCTTCTCCAGGGTTTTGCGCCAGGCTAAAACATTGGATCGGGTAAACGATCCTAATCTTGCGGCCGATCGATATCTCATAAAGGCGCACAAATCATTTTCATGCCAATTGTTCCATTAATGGAGCAATGTTATCCAAAAAATAGCCTTTATTCTATATAAACAATAATGGAAAATTCCACTCTGGAAAATTTCGAGGTCATAATATTCATGAATTCGGCACTTTCACACGAGAAAATTCTTGTCGTTGATGATGAAGCGTATGCACGTGAGATTACACAGCAGTTGCTCAACAACTATTATGCCACTGTTTTTACCGCTGCCTCAGCTCTTGAAGGACTTGAAAAGCTTCGAATACACAGGCCTCATCTTATCGTCAGCGATATTGGCATGCCTCAGATGAATGGCCATCAATTCATACGCAAGATCCGCAGCCTACCTCCGCATCGAGGCGGGCTTACTCCCGCTATCGCCCTCAGTGGGTTTACCCAACCTCAGGATCGTGTAAAAAGTCTTGAAGCGGGTTTTCAGCATCACCTAACAAAGCCCGTCGATTACCAAACGTTGCTAGATGCCGTCGCAGGTATATTACGGTGCCCAGATATTTAACCCTAAGCGTGATTCATACAGAGCTCTTGGCAAAATAGGACAAAGCATTTGATCCAATGGAAATCTTTTCCTGACTGCGGAGGGCTTACTTGCGCAACCTCCATCACTCCCCCTTGGCTCTGTTGTACACGAGCTTGTTGAGAAATAACCAAATCCCCATTGAGGGGATGGTGGGCAAGTTTAGGAAGTATCATTAGACCTTTAACCTATGTCCTCTCGTGCAAACTAGCCTTGAGCCGTATTGATCAAGGCGGAAACGCAAAAGCGTCAGCAATTCCAGCACATCCTCCTGCAGCTGCTGCAATAGCCAGTCAAATAAACTCGTATCGCTGCCGGTAAATCGCTATAACCCGACTTCCCATACATAATGTGTATTTTTCTTCGATTACGGCGACGGCACGGCTTTTATTAATATCCTCCGCATTGTTTTTCAGGTGCTTTACTTCTTAAGTCGGGAAAGTGCCAGAACAGCGATCTTCAGCTATATCGAGCTGTTCTATAATCGCCAGCGGATTCACCAAACGTTAGGGTATGTCAGCCCGGGGGCATTTGAGCAGGCCACCAGCGAGGTTCCAAATTAAACCGTCCGGAAAAGCCGGGTTAGCTCACCTTGACCCCCTTCAACATCCTGTCAAACCTTGCCCAAATGCTCCTGTAGGAACTCGATGAAACGCTGTGCCTTTGCAGGCAGTAACCGGGTCTCTGTAACGGCGTAGACGGATACCGGAGCCCCATGCCACTGGGGTAATACGCGACGCAACCGCCCGCTGGCAAGATCATCGGCGACAATTTCCTCCATCATCATGATGATGCCCATATCGAGTGCTGCCAGGTGGCGAATCATACCGATACTGTTGAGTGTGAACCGGCTACCAATAGAAACTTTGGTGGTGTGCGTCCCATCGTGCAGTGTCCACGCGTCAGCCTTCAGCATGCCGAGACACTCATGGCGCTCCAGATCGGCAGGCTCGACAGGCTCTCCCGCGCGGTCGAGATAACGAGGCGAAGCGTAAAGGTACTCAGGAAGCATGGTCAGTGGACGCGCAATCAGTTGTGAATTCTCCAGCTCTCCTATGCGGATCGCCACATCGAAAGGCTCGCTCACCAGATCGACCCGCCGTGAGGCGAGCTCGAGATCGAAGGTGATACCAGGATAGAGGCTTGCAAATTTGGCGACCAAAGGCGCTATGTAGATTACGGCAAAGTCCAAAGGCAGCGAAACCCGTAGCACGCCGCTGGGCTGTGCAAGCATTTCGCCAAGTTGTTCGTGCGCAAGCCTGGCTTCATCAACGATGCGCTTGCAGCGTTCGTAATAAATCCGACCAGCCTCGGTTAGCTCGATCTTGCGCGTTGTGCGATGCAAGAGGCGCAACCCAATCATCCTCTCCAGCGCACTGATCCGTCGCGACAGGGTCGAGTTCGGCATTCCAATGATATCGGCAGCACCACGAAAGCTCTTGGCCTTGACAACTTCCACGAACAGGGCCATGTCATTCAAGAATTCCATCTAATTGCTCCATTGATGGCGCAATGATATCCCAAAAGTAGTCTTTATTCCATGTAAAAAGTAGTGGATGATTCTGCTCTGGAAATTTCGAGGAAATCAACATGAAGAAGGACGAGGCTGGAACGACAAATAGCTACTGGTCAATATTTGCAAGCTCTGGAAGTGCGTGCGAATCCCGAACCGCCCGGGCCACCCACGCGACCAGATCGGCTCAACGGGCTCGGGATCATGCCTGGTGATACTTTGATTATTTGCGGTGCCGCCTCAAACGTGTGTGTGCACTACACCCGTGCTGTCGCTAACCAACGTGACTACCACATAAGAGTAGTTGAAGACGGTTGTGCGGGTGGCAGTATTGAAGAACATGAGGCTGCTATGCGTCAGATTAATTATTTGCAGCATGGTGCTCGAATTAATTGCGAAGAAGCTTTAAAAATAATCAATGAATAAACTTCAAAGAGGTCTGAGGATGAATGAATTAAAAAGGTTTTGTTCAATTTTCAAATCCATTTTACTGGTTACTGTAGTTTATTTTACTTTCGCTCCAAACGCATCGGCAGCCTCTACTCAAGAGGGCAAATGGTGGCGTGGACAAGTTCACGTTCATACCAATTGGGCAGATGCTGGTGATGCTGTCAAATGGTATAAAAAAGCTGGATACAGCTTCGCCATAATAACTGATTTAAACTATGCTACTAATGTTGAAGGATTGCAGCAATTCTACGGTACTCCAGGGCGATTCTGTGTTATTCCTGGGATCGAACTCAACAAGGAAGCTCCGGTACTTGGTGACAAGATTTATGACATGCAAGGCTACGGAGGAACACCAGGTAATATTAAAGAATTCAGAGACCCCTTAACAAATTACATTACCCTTCCACAAGATGATTCTGCTTCTGCCATATATAACCGGCAGGGCAAAATGATCCGGGGTGTTGGTGGTATTCCTGCTATCGCTCACCCAAATTTAAACTGGTCTACAACGGTAGATGACATATTGAAAACCGATCCAGTTCTGATTAAACACCTTGAAATTTCTACTTCAGAGCCCGGCATGAATGACCTGGGCGGCGGTGGTCACCCCTCTACTGAAGAAATGTGGGATCAGGTTCTGTCTACTGGGCGTCTTCTCTACGGTTTGGCAGCTGATGACGCACATCACTTTTATGATTTTGCCCCACAAAGCTTTTCCCACGAAGCAGCCCCCGCAATAGTTTATCCTGCCCTTCCAGGACGCACATCAGTCTTTGTGTATGCTAAAGAACTATCACCAAAGGAAATCATTGCGGCAATTGATCGTGGTGATTTTTACGCGGTTAAACATCACCTTACCTTCCCAATCGAGTTTAAAGATTATAAGGCTGACAAAAATGGAATTCAAATTACACTTCCTAGCATTGACAAAGATATAGGATGGTCTTTGCCTGGTCATAACAATACGAAGTATCGCACTTTCTTCATTGGTAAAGATGGCAAGGTTTTAAAAATGGATGAGTCTGCGAACCCTTCTTATGAGTTTAAGGGTGATGAGCTATATGTCAGAGCCCGTGTGGAATGTTCAGATGGCTCAGTTGCCTGGACACAGCCTGTTTTTGTTAATAAAAAATAAGGGTCATGACTAGAACAGAGGGTTAGATGGGATGATAACCTTCTGTTATGTCGTTAAAGAATAGGTACGTTAACCGTTCAAAAATTTCTGAGGTGAAATTCCGGGAGTTGGTTCGCTACTTTTCTGCTGATCTGGACGCTTCCTATCTTAGTAATGAGGATGCGCTTTTCAAAAGCGCATTTGAGCATTCTGCCATAGGAATGGCGCTCGTTGGATTGGACGGGGGCTGGCTGAAAGTCAATTCCGCCCTATGCCGCATTGTGGGTTATGAAAAAGAAGAGCTGCTGGCAACGAATTTCCAAACGATAACCCATCCGGACGATGTCGACATCGATTTGAAGCTCGTGAAGCAGTTGGTGAACAACGAGATCACTTTTTTTAACCTCGAGAAACGTTATTGCCACAAAGCGGGGCATGTTGTGTGGGTGCTCCTAACTATCAGCTTGATCCGAAATCCAGACCAAACGCCGCGCTTTGTCATCTCCCAGGTCCAGGATATTTCAGCACAAATGAAAGTGGAGGCTGAATACAAAGCATTGCTAATGGAAAACCGCATGCTCATGCAGAATTCTTTCGAGGTTCAGGAGAAGGAACGCCGCTATCTTGCTCGCGAGTTGCATGATGAACTGGGTCAATGGCTTACTGCTATCGATGCGGAATCCCAAACGATTTACCGACGAGCCGACAGGCATCTCGATCTTCAGGTCAGCGCTGAAAGTATAAGTGGAAGCGTAAAAAAAATGCATGGGGTGATCCGTAGCATGCTGCGCCAATTGCGCCCTGCCTTGCTGGATATTCTGGGACTGACGGATAGTCTGCGAGATCTGCAGAAACAGTGGAGGATGTATCACCCGGATACACTTTGTGAATTCTC
>NZ_FMVD01000015.1:0-67748 GCF_900101945.1 Nitrosospira sp. Nsp13
TGGATGAAGATCAGACCGTGGCGATATTCAGGATTGTGCAGGAATCCCTGACCAATGTGACCCGTCATGCCGGGGCAAGCCATGTCGAGATCATCTTGTCGCAGGAGGCGGGTGACCTCTTGATTGAGGTGCGCGACAACGGCAAGGGGTTTGATGCGACAGGCGTCGCAGGAAAAAAATCATTTGGCCTGGTTGGGATGCGCGAGCGGGCAGCGGTGCTGGGGGGGCGCATCGATATTTCCAGTACGCCGCAGCAAGGAACCGTGGTCAAGGTGCGCCTGCCGGTAAAGATATGCAAAGGGGTTTCGTGAATGATCTCACGCTGGCAGCCCGACCTGACGAATCGAAGCCGAACAAGCGACCTTCTAATCTGACGGCACACTTTTGACATTCTACTGGATATATTTTACCCGACACTGGCAAATCGACCAGAGTCCCCTCGCGTCAACTTGCCCCCGATGGAGTAACAGGCATGATAATTAGAGTCTTTCTGGCTGATGACCATAGGCTTTTCCGGGACGGATTGAAACGGATTCTTGCCGAAACATCGGATATCGTCGTCGTCGGCGAGGCGACCGACGGACTCGAAGCCTTAAAGAAAATGCGCCACGGCGGATGGGACGTGGCATTGCTGGATGTCAGCATGCCGGGTATGAATGGGCTGGAAGTATTAAAACGGATAATGACCGATGATGCAAAACATCAGGTGCTGATGCTAAGTACGTATCATGAGGATGAATATGCTATCAGGACAATACGCGCAGGCGCATCCGCTTATCTCACCAAGAACAGTCCAATCGATCTGCTGATTTCTGTTATCCGTCGCTTGGCAAACGGAGGAAAATATATAGATCCGGAATTGGCGGAGAAATTACTGTTCGACCTCGGTCCAGCAGCTTCAATACCGCTACATTCCATACTCTCCGATCGGGAACTCGATGTCCTCAAGCTTATCGCCGTTGGAATATCCTTAACGGAAATCTCGCAAAAGTTGGCATTAAGTGCCAAAACCGTGAGTACTTATCGTACCCGTATTCTGGAAAAAATGAATATGCAGAACAATGCTCAATTAGTCCGCTACGTAACCGAACACAAATTAATGGAATAGCCGGTTATGCCAACCCATGTTGATCTTTCCTGACCACTATACCACTATATGAGTTCCTAAATCTCAGTAGAGGCCTTTGCTACTGCCGGATGCACCCTCCGCGCCACCCGCCTTTTTAGCGATGTCGGCGATGCGCACGAGATCACCCTCAGCAATACCATCGGGCGGATTTTCAATGACGCGATCGTCGGCGGCAAGACCCGAGCTTAATTCGATGACCTTGCCCAGATCGCGCATGATCGTGACCGTCCTCAGTATAACCTTGTTGCCAGGCCCAACCGTGGCAATGCGGAGACCTGCTTTGTCGAACATCAGTGCACTTGCCGGCACGCTCAGCACGACAATATTGCGAGGCAGATCGAAACTTACGTTGGCGAACGCACCGGGCATCAGCTCTCCGTCCGCGTTATCGACCAGAATCTGCATCAATGTTGTGCCTGACGCGATATTGACCGCCTGCGCCGACGAGGCAACGGCTGCAGAATAAATCCTGCCCGGACGCTCCGGCACCGTGATTCTCACCTTGGTCCCCGGCGGGATGCTTGGTACGTAAGTCTGCGGCACGTTTACGTAGGCGCGCAACGTGCTCGTCTTGGATACTTCGAAGAGTTCCTGCCCCACGCCGTCGCCGGCATTGATCAGCGCGCCGATGTCAGTTCCCCGCGCGGTGACGAGGCCATCGAACGGTGCAACGATGCGGGTAAAATTTTTCTGTGCTTGCAAACGATCGAGATTCGCCTGTGCAGAGTCTGCCAATGCTTTCTTCGCCATGAAGTCGCCAATCTTCTCATCGGCTGCCTGTTTCGACACATAATTCGAGTCCACCAGTAGCTGCCAGCGTTTGGCGGTGACTTCAGCAAGCGAAGCGTTCGCCCGTGTGCTGGCAAGATCGGCCTTCCCCTGCAACAGTTGCTGGTCAAGGTCTGGAGTCTCGATTTCGGCGAGCAATTGCCCCGCTTTGACCGGAGCACCAATATCGACTTTCCAGCTTTTCAGATAACCGCTGACACGAGCATATAGCAATGCACGCGAATAGGCTTCCAGTCGGCCGGGTAGCTCAAGAGTTGGGGTATCGCCCTGCTTGCCGGGTTTGAGAATAGTTACGGACGGGATAGCCTGCTCATCGGTCCACTCGCGCATTCGCTCGTGATCAAAGGCTCGCAAGGTAAGACCGGTGATGACGATGATTAAAACGATGACCGCGGCAACAATACCTGCGAGGCGCAGTTTGCGCAGCGCCATATCAGGAGCTGAAGTGTCAGGCGGCATGGATTTCTCCGGCAACGGAATCCGGGGCTGGCTTCTCGCCGGGCCTGTCGTGCACGATACTGAAAACAATGGGGACAAATATCAGTGTTGTGACTGTTGCGAAGACCAGGCCGCCGATGACCGCGCGGCCGAGCGGTGCGTTCTGCTCGCCGCCTTCACCGAGGCCCAGCGCCATCGGCACCATGCCGATGATCATCGCCAGAGCTGTCATCAAAACCGGCCGCGAACGCACGAATCCGGCATCGAGTGCGGCGGCGGTCGCGTCGCCGATCGCATCAAGACGTTCGCGCGCAAAGCTGATCATAAGTACGCTATTCGCGGTTGCGACCCCCATGCACATGATGGCGCCGGTTAGTGCCGGCACCGAGATTGGTGTATGTGTCACGAACAACATCCAGACGATGCCGGCAAGCGCTGCCGGCAATGCGGTAATGATGACGAACGGGTCGGTCCACGATTGGAAGTTTACGACAATCAACAGGTAGATAAGCACAATTGCGCCAAGTAGTCCGAACAACAAGCCCGAAAATGCGCTCTCCATCGTGCGTACCTGGCCGAGCAATGAGACGGTCGATCCTTTTGGCACTTTACTCGCAGTATCGGTGAGAATGCGACGCAGGTCGACAGCTACTGCTCCGAGATCACGCTCTTGCGTCGTTGCATGGATTTGCACCATTGGCAGGAGGTCGTACTGGCTGACCAACGCATTGCTGCTGGTACGCGTGAAGTCGGCGAGAGCGCCGAGCACCTGAGAGTTGCCATCGCTGCCACCGACCGGCAGATTGGCAAGCGCGGCAAGTGTATCCAGGCGGTATTGCGGTGTCTGTATTACGATTGGATATTGCACGCCATTCCGCGGATTCAACCAGAAGGTCGGAGCTACCTGGCTGCTGCCAGCAAGGTTGGCAACCAGGCTGGTGGTAATGTCGCGCATGGTAATACCGACCTGTTGCGCACGCGTACGGTCGACGTCAATATCAAAGACCGGTCTCCTTCGCGACTGCTGGATACGCACGTCGGCGATGCCGGGGATCGCGCGTATTTTCGGCAGCAGCGAGTTGGCATAATCAAAGCTCGCATCCAGATCGTTGCCGCGGATCTGCAGCTCGATTGGCGCTGGCGAACCGAAATTCAGGATTTGGCTGACGATATCGGCTGGCGGGAACGAAAATGTGATCCCGGGAAACTGGCGCGGGAGCTCTTCACGCAACCTGCGCACATAGCCGCCAGTGGGCTGGTGGCCTTGCTTCAGCGCGACCTGAATGTCGCCATCCTGCGTACCCATAACTCCCGTGTTGTTATAGCTCAGGTTGATGCTGCTGGGCGGTAGACCTATATTGTCGACTATTACTTCAATTTCATGCGGTGGAATGATTTTGCGAATTGCTTTCTGGATCTCGGCGAACTGATTCGCTGTTTCTTCCACCCGTGTACCAACCTGAGTACGTGCGTGCATCAGGATCTGGCCGCTATCGACCGCTGGGAAGAAATTGCGGCCGAGAAATGGTAACAACAAAAATGAGGCAAGCACGAATGCGAGAAAGCAAATGACGAATATGCGGCGGTGCGCCATTGCGAGGGTCAGGTATTCACGGTAGCGAGTACGGCCGTGCTCGAAACTTGCTTCGAAGCGACGTTGAAAAAGCACCAGCGAATTGCGCGGCGACTGTTCCTGCTCGTCGTGATGCGCGTGCGGATGGAGCAGATATTTCGCCATGGTCGGCACCAGGGTACGCGAAAGGAGGAAAGACCATGCTATCGATAACATCACTGCCACTGCCATGGGTACAAAAAGGAAGCGCGCAACACCTTCCAGGAAGAACATGGGTATAAAAACGACGCAAATGCATAGCAACGAGACGAACGCCGGAGTTGCGATCTGCGTGGCGCCGTCCATGATGGCGGTCTCGACATCCTTCCCCTCTTCTAAATGCAGGTTGATGCTCTCTATGGTCACTGTAGCGTCATCGACAAGGATGCCAACGGCTAGCGCAAGCCCCCCAAGAGTCATGATATTGAGGGTTTCGCCAAGTGCCGCCAGGCAGATGATCGCACCGAGGATAGACAGCGGGATCGACACCGCGACAATTACGGTAGAGCGCCAGCTGCCAAGAAATAACAATATCATGATACTTGTCAGCACCGCGGCAATAGCGCCTTCCAATGCGACACCCTTGATTGCTGCACGCACGAACAAGGCCTGGTCGTTGATGGGTACAACCTGGAGATTGTCCGGTAACGCTGGTTTGATCTGGGCCAGTTTCGACCGGATACCAGCGACGATGGCGAGCGTTGAAGTCACGCCATTCTTCAGTACCGTCATCACCACGGAGCGTGTACCGTCAACATGTACGATGTTGGTCTGCGGCGCATTACCATCGCGTATCTGTGCTACATCCCGGATATATATCGTTGAGCCATTAACCACCTTGATCGGCAGGTCACCGAGGTCCTGGATTACGGACGCTGCACTGTTCAACTGCAGCGTGTATTCAAATGCGTCTATCTTCTGCGTGCCAATCGGCGTGATCAGGTTCTGTGCGGCAAGTGCATTGCCGACATCCTGCGCAGTTAATCCGCGCGCCCGCAGTGCTGCCGGATCGAGGTCGATCTGTATCTGGCGCGTCTTGCCGCCATACGGAAAAGGAATCGCTGCACCCGCCACGGTAATCAACTGCGTACGGACCGAGTTGAGCGCGAGATCAGCCAGGGTTTGCTCGGACATGCCCTTGCCGGAAAGTGCGAGCTGAAGAATCGGTACCGTCGACGCGTTGTAGTTGAGGATCAGCGGGGGCGTCGTACCCAGCGGCATTTGCCTTACAACGGTCTGCGAAATTGCCGTGACTTGCGCGTTCGCAACCGCTATGTCTACGCCCGGCTGAAAAAAAACCTTGATGATTCCAGAACCGGCGTACGAATTCGCTTCGATGTGCTCGATGTCGTTGACGGTCGTTGTCAACGAGCGCTGGAACAGGGTTGTAATTCGTCCCGCCATTTCATCCGGCGGCAGCCCGGTATATTGCCAGACAACCGCAATCACCGGAATGCGAATATCCGGGAAGATATCGGTGGGCGTGCGAAGCGCTGCAAGCGGACCGATGATGAGGAGCAGAAGCGCTAATACAACAAATGTATACGGGCGCCGCAGGGCAACGCGAACGATCTCAATCATAAGAAATAGTGAGAAAATTAGTGCGTTGCGTTAAAAATGGGTCATCAGGCCTCCCAGAGTAATGGATGTCATCGCCTGAATCCATACCTTGTCGAGATCCAGGTTTCCGAGAACTGTAACTAGTGGAATATTCAGACGTCTGACAAGACCTGACTCGATTTGTCGAGATTGGGATATCCACCGGGCAGTGGCTGCCAATCGGTATAGTCCGGGGTTGCCTGCCACACGGCGCCCCAGAGGAGCCATTTTCCTCCTGCGAGAAGAAAAGGCGTCCTCTGTGGAGTACTGGGCGTGATAATAATAGTCTTTCTACCTAATGAACATAGGCTTTTTCGGGACGGGCTGAAACGGATTCTTGGCGAAACAACCGATATCGTCGTCGTTGGCGGATAGGACAGGGCATTGCTGGATGTCAGCATGCCAGGCATGAATGGTCTGGAAGTACTAAAAACCAATAATGAACGATGATGCGAAGCATCAAATACTGATGTTAAGCACGTATCATGAGGATGAATACGCCATCAGGACAATACGTGCAGGTGCATCCGCCTATCTCACCAAGAACAATCCCATCGCGATCTGCTGATATCCGTAATCCGGCCAATATTAGGTGCTTGTGGGCGCGCCCATATGGCCGGCTTCATAATCATGCAAGCGCGACACTATGAACATGCGGTAAGGGTTCAGGAATACATTGTTTTTGCATGATATCGACTGGCAGGAGATGCAGTTTGCCATGCCGGACCCCGCGTGTAGCGATAATATGATTGGCAAATTTTTTTACATTCTTGATAGTCCCGCTCAGGACGGCCACTTCCAGGCAGTTATCATGATCCATATGTACATGCATAGTAGATAGTGTTAGATCATGATGGTCGTGTTGCACCGCGGTAAGCGAGCTGGCCAGCTCACTTTCGTGATGACTGTATATATAACTGAGTGTGGCAATACAGTGACCTTCCACATGTTCCTCCGAGTGGACGGTATCGAGCAAATCTCGTATCAGGTCACGGACGGCTTCCGAGCGATTGAAATAGCCGCGATTATGCATAACAACATCGAACTGCTCGGCAAGTTGATCATTAAGCGATATAGTTAGACGTTCCATATTTACTTTCTCCCAGATTATTTGTTCCTGCAATAATTTCTTTTATTTATGGGGATTCATTTCGTCATTAATGTGACAACACTCTAATCATGGTGTTTTTTTACTGCTTTCCCTTTAT
The DNA here is from genome assembly GCF_900101945.1 of Nitrosospira sp. Nsp13. Taxonomy (NCBI): domain Bacteria; kingdom Pseudomonadati; phylum Pseudomonadota; class Betaproteobacteria; order Nitrosomonadales; family Nitrosomonadaceae; genus Nitrosospira; species Nitrosospira sp. Nsp13. The sequence goes on from NZ_FMVD01000015.1 coordinate 6,776, forward strand.
ATCTGACACCTGGATCTGCAGGTAAATAAAAATACCACACACAGCCGAGATGTCTGTAAGGATGAGCTGGAACATGTTGTAAGATAAATGAGCCTCTTGTCAGGGATTCCCTACACCAGTACCATTGGATTAGTTGGCGATATCCACAGTCTTATTATGGGAATTACCCCGTTGACAATCGAAAGCTTGTGCACAGACCTGACGATTGATTCCCATAAAAGCTATCGGACGGTAAGCCGGCTTATGTGATAATCAATCTTGTTAACACCTCAGGGCATGTCAACAGCTGACATCGTCCTCATGAGCTTGTTTCCGTTTGTGTGAAGTATCCTTTTACCAGGCATAACAAAAACTTGTTGAGCCGCGGCACTTGACGCACAAGGCTTGATTGCCTGCTGGTAAGGTGTCGGATAGTCAACCGCCACATAACAACGTACATTCTATATGGCGCTTGGAGCAACTATTTTTAAAGCCGATCTGCAAATCGCGGATCTGGACCGCAATTATTATCGGGATCATGCGCTCACTCTCGCCCGCCATCCATCGGAAACCGATGAACGCATGATGGTGCGATTACTGGCCTTCGCGCTCCACGCCCATGAAGCATTATCGTTTGGCAACGGACTGAGTACCCATGATGAACCCGATCTCTGGCAAAAAGATTTAACGGGCGCTATCGAGTTCTGGATAGATGTAGGTCTCCCGGATGAAAAACTGATCCGCAAAGCCTGTGGTCGTGCCGGCCGGGTCTTCGTTTACACTTATGGCGGGCGTGTCGCCGATATGTGGTGGAGTCAATGCCGCGGCAAACTCGAACAGATCAAGAACCTGACGGTGACCAATCTGCCTTTGGAAGCCAGTCGCGCCATTGCAAAACGGGCACAACGCAGCATGTGCTTGAACTGTACTATTCAGGATGAGCAAATTTGGCTTGCCGATGGGACTGAGTCAGTACTGATTGAACTGGTAACACTAAAGAGCCCACTACCGGCCTGAGATGGACTACCCTGGGGCCTGTTAACACTTATTTCGCACCCGCGTTGCTACAAAAAAACGCGAAGGCAAGGCGCGAAGCGCAGGCCATAGTAGGCCTATGGCCAAGCTTCGTAACGCGGCATCCGCGTTTTTTTGTGCGCAACCCGAAGGGACGGGTGCGAAATAAGTGTTAACAGGCCCTAGCCATCCGTCATCTTTCCGCCACATCCGGGCAATTTTGCGCCCTTCACCCTTAGGTCCCGCACCACGCTCACAGCACCGGCCCAAGCGGCCCACTCTCATGGGAACCGCGGAGCGATCATTCCCATGTCATAAAATTATTCATTCTTTAGATTTTCCAGGGCCTTCTATAAACAAGGCCCTTAATCCGGGGAAACGTTGTGGCTCCTCCTGAACCGGTCTTGGCGCCAGCCTCTCAAGTTCAGCTTCCAGTTCAACAATACGCCGCTCCAGCGCTATTTTGTCTTGTTCCAGGCGCGAAACCTGACTCCGAAGCCGCGAACGCGTCCACCGGCTTTTTATCATACTCGGCGAGGACAACAACCCGGCAATAAGTACCCCCAAGCCCATTGCAAGCAGCAGCACCAGAGCCAAGGAGCCATCAAAACTCCACAAGGCAACGGATACCGTTACCGGCACGTTGTTCTGTAAAGAGAACCCCACAACGCCTATGGCGAGGACGATACCCACTATTAGAAGCAGATGCATGGTTTTATTCCGCTATTTGATTGGCATCATTGGACGGGCTTCAGCTATCCCGGCTTTCCTGGTGAAAAGAATATAGGGCAGATTGTCCATGAAGCAAGAATAGCAAGAATAGCAAGAATACGATGACTCTTCCATGCTGGCAATCAGTCGGCAGGCTTGAAGATCGAAGCCAAAAAACAGCTGGGAGGAGGACAGAACTTGAGGCGGAGGAGAAAATACGATGAATTGGGTCGTTCCGGGTGTAACCGGGAAAATTCGATTCAAACCGGCAATAAAATGCTTTGGAAACCACTGGATACCGGCTTCCGCTGATAGGACATTTGTACCGTTGTACCGTTTTTACCCTGTGAAAATCGGTGTATTTTACTTCTTGTTACCGCTTCACGGTTTTCCTTCTTCAACCTGGCTCGCTTGCGAAGTATTTTTTTTATCTTCCAGCAGGTGGAAAAAGATTTCATCCTTCCTGATCATGCCCAGTTCGCTGCGGGCACGCTCTTCAATGGCATCGGAACCCTGCTTGAGATCGCGCACTTCCGCGTCCAGGGTGGTATTCCGGATTTGCAGCTTCTGGTTGATTTCATGTTGTGCCAACACTTGCTGATCGAATTCCCATACTTTCAGCCAGCTCCCCTTGCCCAGCCATAGCGGATACTGCAGCAGGGCAATCAGAGCAATGAGTATAAGACTCAGTAGTACTTTCACTTGAATATCCCTGCAGATCACCATTTACATAAGCAATCCCTGCCTGCCCCGCTCTCATTGGGGACTCGCCTTACTTGCCTGCATACACGCCACTTTCAAACGCCCCCACTTCTTCTTTAAGGAATTAGCGCTGACCTTATGAAATGATGGGAGTACCCTTATCGCAACTGGTAATAGGCGCCCCGTCCAGGGTAGCTTGCTGCGTCCCCCAGATCTTCCTCGATGCGTAGCAACTGGTTGTATTTGGCCAGGCGATCAGAGCGGGACAACGAACCGGTCTTGATTTGCAGTGCGTTGGTGGCGACGGCGATATCAGCGATGGTGGTATCCTCGGTTTCACCGGAACGGTGCGAAATCACCGAAGTATAGCCCGCGCGCTTGGCGGTCTCTATGGCGGCAAAAGTTTCGGTAAGCGTGCCGATCTGGTTGACTTTGATAAGGATGGAATTTGCTATGCCTTGCGCTATGCCTTCTTTGAGGATACCGCTATTGGTCACGAAAATGTCGTCACCGACCAGTTGCACCGATTTTCCAAGCCGGCTGGTGAGCAGTTTCCAGCCATCCCAGTCATGCTCACTCATGCCGTCCTCGATGCTGATAATCGGATACTTGTCGACCCAGGTGGCGAGATAATCGACAAATTGTCCGGAACTCAGGCTCAATCCGTCCGATGTCAAATGGTATTTCCCGTCACGGAAGAACTCCGAGCTGGCGCAATCCAGCCCGATGGCAACATCCGGACCAGGCAAATAACCCGCCTTCTCGATGGCCTCCACGATCAACTGCAATGCTGCCTCGTTATTAGCCAGGCTTGGAGCGAATCCGCCTTCGTCGCCCACTGCCGTGTTAATCCCCCTGCCGTCCAGCAGCCCCTTCAACGTATGAAATATTTCGGCGCCGCAACGCAGCGCTTCGCGAAAACTTTGCGCCCCCAGCGGAATAATCACAAACTCCTGCATATCGAGCCTGTTATTGGCGTGAGCACCGCCATTGATGATATTCATCATGGGTACGGGCATGGACATCGACCCGGCACCCCCCAGATAGCGATATAAAGGCAAACCCGATTCCTCCGCTGCCGCTTTCGCCACCGCCAGCGAAACCGCAAGAACCGCGTTGGCACCGAGTCTTGATTTATTGCTGCTGCCATCGAGATCAATCAGCGTCCGGTCGATAAAAGTCTGCTCCATGGCATCCAGCCCCATGATAGCTTCGGCAATCTCGGTATTGACGTTTTCCACGGCTTTCAATACGCCTTTGCCAAAATAGCGCTGCGCATCCCCGTCGCGCAATTCAACCGCTTCCCTGGTACCAACAGACGCGCCGGAAGGCACGGCCGCCCGACCCAGTACGCCGGATTCGAGCAATACATCCGCCTCAACAGTGGGGTTGCCGCGTGAATCAAGAATTTCGCGCGCGATGACATCTACAATTGCACTCATACTATTTTTCCCTGGGTCATTTATCTAAATTTTATTAAATTTTCGTAGGATGGGTGGAGCAAAGCGCAACCCATCATTCAGCCTGTTTCACTCCTTACCCGGCTCACTGCTTACCTCATCCCTTCCAGCTCAAACCTTGAGGGCAAACCGGTTTCAACGGAATAAAACATACAAGGTGGCCAATCGGTAGGGGAGCGCGGGGTTTGATGGGTTACGGCCATGCTTACCCATTCTGCGTGGGCACCAAACCGGGAGTGGCTCATAAACAATATATAAATTTTATTAAGCGATGTTCTTCAATTTACCGGAAGCTATCGCCTCGGATGTAACACGCTTCTCAGCAAAATCAATGGCTGCTTTGATAAATGCCGTGAACAATGGATGGCCCGATTTGGGCGCGGAGGTAAATTCAGGATGGAACTGACAGGCGACGAACCAGGGATGCTCGGTTTGCGGCAACTCGACCATCTCGCATAAGGCTTCTCCCGCCGACACACCACTTATGCGCAGCCCCGCCTGCTCCAACCGGGGAATGTATTCATTGTTGACTTCATAACGATGGCGATGGCGTTCTACGATTTTATCCGCTCCATAAATTTTCCGTACCAGCGACCCGTCTATCAGCAAGCATTCCTGTCCGCCGAGCCGCATGCTGCCGCCAAGATCCGACTTGGCATCGCGAACTTCCAACTGTCCCTCCCGGGTATGCCATTCAGTGGTCAGGGCAATGACCGGATAGCAAGTATCCGGATTAAATTCGGTACTGTGCGCGCCTTCCATGCCGGCCTTGTCGCGGGCGTATTCGATCACCGCCAGTTGCATGCCCAGGCAGATGCCGAGATAAGGGATACGGTTTTCACGCGCGTAACGGATGGCCATGATCTTGCCCTCCACCCCGCGTTTGCCGAATCCACCGGGAACCAGTATCGCATCCATACCGGCGAGGCAATCAATTCCTCGTTTCTCGATATTCTCGGAATCCGTATAGTGAATATTGATTTTGCTGCGGGTATGAATCCCGGCATGAATCAAAGCTTCCGAGAGGGATTTATACGACTCGGTCAAATCCACATATTTTCCTACCAGCGCGATCTCTATCGTGCGTTCCGGATGTTCCAGCGCATGCACCAGTTTCTTCCAGACACTCAAATCAGCCGCTTTTGCGAGAATACTCAGCTTATGGCAAACGATTTCATCCAGCATCTGCTCATGCAGCAGCGTGGGAATTTTGTAAATACTGTTCGCATCCACCGCTGAAATCACCGCTTCTTCCCGCACATTGGTGAACAACGCGATTTTCCGGCGCTCATCCGGCGGTAATTCACGGTCGGCACGGCACAGAAGCACATCCGGCTGGATACCGATCTCGCGCAATTCCTTCACCGAATGCTGGGTCGGCTTGGTTTTTAGCTCTCCTGCCGAACTGATATAGGGCAGCAATGTAAGGTGGATGAAACAGGTATCTTCCCGGGGAAGTTGCACCGCCATCTGCCGGATGGCTTCCAGGAAGGGTAGCGATTCGATATCACCGACGGTGCCGCCGATCTCGACGATGGCCACCTGCGCATCTCCCGCGCCGGCCCTGATATGCAGCTTGATCTCATCCGTGATGTGCGGAATGACCTGCACGGTGCCGCCGAGATAATCGCCGCGCCGCTCTTTCTTGATTACGCTTTCATAAATCTGGCCGGTCGTGAAATTGTTGCGCCGGCTCATCCTGGCGCTGATAAAGCGCTCATAGTGTCCCAGGTCGAGATCGGTTTCCGCTCCATCCTCGGTGACAAATACCTCACCATGCTGAAATGGGCTCATGGTGCCGGGATCCACGTTGATATAGGGGTCCAGCTTGAGCAGGGTAACCTTGATGCCCCGGGTTTCGAGGATAGCGGCAAGAGAGGCGCCCGCGATACCTTTCCCGAGAGAAGACACTACGCCACCGGTTACAAATACATACTTTGTCATGGCTGCTAATGATACCCGAAAAGGCCTGCCCGAACAAATCAACCGGAATAGTAAAGCGGGTTTCTCGCTCACGAAAAAATCGTCCGACGACGCCTGTTCGTTACTTAAACCTATCCTTTATACCCGTCATTTATTACAGAAAGTACATTGGCGAGTGAAAGGTTTGCCGGCTGTTTTGGGTAAAAATGATAGTGAGGGAATGATGGGATAGCAGGATTTTGTTCATCGCTATCGTTTTTTCCGGCTAGACGCCGAGATCACCGCGACAAGACCCGTGCTCATCAAACAGAGGGGATGATGCAGAAACATTTGGCTATATAAGCAATATTGCCAAGACCTGTGCTAGCCGGCCAGGTTAGGTAGGATGAGTGAGATAGCGTAACCCATCAACATCCTGGATTACATGTGCTTAGGGCCTGTTAACACTTATTTTGTACCCGCGACGGCGACGGATTTCATCCAGCACGAGGCTTGAGCCGCGCGGCGGAGCAGGCTTCCGTAAGCGGCGAGTAACGAAGGGCTGGATGAAATCCGTCCCGTCCCTTCGGGTTGCTACACAAAAAACGCAGGTACGAAATAAGTGTTAACAGGCCCTAATATGGTGAAATTCTTTGGCTCGCGATCACCCTTATAGACCGGGCTCTGTTCATGTCTCAAGCCTCTCAAGAATTCGGATTTTGCGGCAGCCATAACGATCAGGCCTTAATATCGACTTCGGTTCCGGCGCTCACGAGATCGAACAATTCCAGCAAATCCTGGTTGCGCATGCGGATGCAGCCGATGGAGCCGGGCTTGCCCATTTCCACGCTATCCGGGCTGCCATGGATATAGATATAACGGCGCATGGTATCCACTGGCCCCAGGCGGTTGAAACCCGGCTCACAGCCGGAAAGCCATAGAATGCGCGTTAAAATCCAGTCACGACCCGGAAAGCTGGCGCCCAGTTCCGGCGTGTAAATTTCACCAGTGGGCCGGCGCCTGACGAACACGGTATTGACCGGCTGACCCGCGCCGATCTTGGCGCGAACGATGTGTTTTCCCAAGGGCGTGCAGAAACTGCCGTTTACCTGTCCTACACCATTTTTTGCTGAGGAAATACGGTAGTGCCGGATAATATTCTCGTTATCGTCATATAAATCCAGTTCCTGAGAGGGAATATTGATGATGATTCTCATCAGTGCCCTGTATCGCCGCCATTTGCCGCTACCTTGCGCCGTTCCGCGAAAAACTGTTTCAATCTGTCGCCCCCCTCTTCCGCCAGCACATTGCCGGTCACCTGCATATGATGATTAAGCCGATTCTCCGCCGGTAAATCGATTACGCTCCCGCATGCACCCGTTTTCGGGTCCGCCGCACCATAGACCAACCGCGCGATACGCGCATGAAAAATCGCTCCCACGCACATGACGCAGGGTTCCAGCGTCACGTAAAGCGTGCAATCCGCTAATCGGTAATTACCCAGATACTGGGCCGCATCGCGCATCGCCATTACCTCCGCATGGGCGGTCGGATCGGCTGTTGTAATGGGACGATTGTAACCACGCCCAATAATTGTCCCATTCTTCACCACCACGGCGCCCACCGGCACCTCGCCCGCGTCTTGCCCCTGTTTCGCAAGTTCGAGGGCCGAACGCATGAAGTCAATATCCGATGGTTGGTATTGATTCATGTATCGATCACGATGAAATGCTCATTATTGGGGTTTGTACCCGTAGCAGGTGTGTAAGTCCAGCGCGATTTTATTACGTGCTTTGCTATTTATAACAATGTAGCCTAAAAATAATAACGGAGGTTATACCATTTAGGAGCCGGAATCTTAAATGGAGTAACGACGGTACATGCGATATCCGCACTACGCGAAGGCAACCTGAGAAAAATGACCATGACAACCCGTTATGCAGTTAACGCCCGCAGCGCTTGGCCCAAGCTGCCCCTGCTGGAGGATTGGCAGGACACCTGCACCACCTTCCACATGTGGACACAAGTCATCGGCAAAATCCGGTTAGCGCTTTCGCCAGACATCAACCACTGCTGGGGGTCAACGTTCTATGTCACCACGCGTGGCCTTACCACCTCGCCCATCCCCTACGGGACGCTTACGTTTGCGATCGACTTCGATTTTATCGCCCACGTGCTGCGGATCACTACCTCATCAGGCGCCGATCAGGCATTTGCTCTCGAGCCTATGTCGGTCGCCAGTTTCTACCGCAAGACGATGCAGACACTCAGCGAACTGGGGATCGAAGTCAAGATCCTCGCCCGGCCGGTTGAGGTCGAAGTGGCAATCCCGTTTGAGCAGGATGATCAGCATGCAAGCTACGATGCAGATACCGTTGCTCGCTTCTGGCATGTGCTCGTGCATGCCGATTGTATCTTTAAGGATTTCCGCGCCCGCTTCATCGGCAAGGTGAGCCCGGTGCAATTCTTCTGGGGAGGAATTGATCTGGCTGTCACCCGGTTTTCCGGGCGAACCGCGCCGAAGCATCCCGGGGGCGCGCCCAACGTCGCTATCCGGGTAACGCAAGATGCGTATTCGCATGAAGTGTCGAGCGCGGGGTTTTGGCCCGGGATGGGTTTAGGCGAGGCTGCTTTCTACGCTTATGCTTATCCCTTTCCCGCCGGTTTCGATAAATATCCCGTTCAACCAGCGGCAGCCTATTTCCATGACCAGCTCCGTTTTTTTATTCTTCCGTACGAAGCTGTACGAACAGCTGAAAATCCGGCGCAAGCGCTCCTCCTGTTTCTCCAGACTACTTACGACGCTGCCGCTACGCTGGCGAATTGGGATCGTCCCGCGCTGGAACGAAAAATTACCCAAACATAACCATAACAAGGGATGATCCATAGGGACGATTTCTCCCTGGATAAAATCAGCGGCGCGCGAGGCAATGCAAGCAACGCATAAAATACAGATCGCTAATAAGTACAGCGGCATTGTGCCGCATGCGAATTCTTGCAAACGTTTCACGCCTGATTGTTGTCGCGCCTGGCATCCGGGTGCACATACCTCTTAACTGTCAAATCTGTCCAACCAATCTGCTGTAGCGGCAAGGTAGTGCTAAATTTGGACGGGTCAAACGCTTTGCGGTCGATCTCCTTTAATTCCGGCAACCTGTCAGACTACGCCTCCCTGCCCCCGATACGCTATAATGCCGGTTTTTTCGGCCTCGACAGATACCCATGCTGGAAGGAAACAATCTGGAATGCGTGCGCGGCGACCGCCGATTATTCCGTGACGTCAATTTCTCCCTCGAAGCCGGTGGACTGATGCAGGTTCAGGGGCCCAATGGCAGCGGTAAAACCAGTCTTCTGCGTATGCTGTGCGGGCTGGCGACGCCCGCCCACGGCGAGATCCGCTGGAATGGCGCTGAAATTCGCGCCCTGGGAGATGGTTATTACGCTGCGATGACCTATCTCGGACACTTGGGCGGCGTCAAGGACGATTTGACCGCTATTGAGAACCTGCGCATTTCCAGCGCGCTGGGAGGTGTCGAAATTGATGAGCGCAAAGCCCATGATGCCTTGCAGCACATGGGGTTGGGAGGACGCGAGTTATTGCCGGCCAAGGTATTGTCACAGGGACAGCGGCGCAGGGTAACGCTGGCACGCCTGTTGGTATGCGGAACCGTGTTATGGATACTGGATGAGCCATTGACAGCGCTCGACACCGCCGCTGTGAAGCTGATGCAAGGCTTGATGGAGCAGCATCTGGAACATGGCGGCATGATCGTGATGACAACCCATCAGGAGATCGAGATAACCGCCGTTGCAACCCAGCGGTTGCAGCTCGCCTGACATGTTTCTTTGGATAATTCAGCGCGACCTTCTGCTCGCGATGCGGCGGCGGTCAGATGTCCTGACGACACTATTTTTTTTCGTCATCGTCGTGAGCCTCTTTCCCCTTGGCGTGGGGCCGGAGATGAACATACTCCGGACCATGGCGCCCGGTGTGGTGTGGGTGGCTGCGCTGCTGGCCTCGATGTTGTCACTGGGGCGAATGTTCGCCAGCGACCATCTGGATGGCACACTGGAACAGATGCTGATCTCGCCTCAGTCACTTTCTCTTCTGGTAATGGGCAAGGCACTGGCTCACTGGCTGGTAACGGGCGTGCCGCTGGTGCTGATGGCGCCCGTGCTGGGCATCCAGTATGATCTGCCGGGAGATGCGTTGCTGGTGCTGACTGCCTCGTTGCTGCTGGGAACGCCCGTACTAAGCCTGATTGGTGCGATCGGCGCGGCGCTCACCTTGGGGTTGCGAGGCGGCGGCGTACTGGTTTCGTTGCTGGTATTGCCGCTGTATATTCCGGTATTGATCTTTGGTGCGGGCGCGGTCGAGGCCAGTGCCGCCGGCTTGGGAGCCGGCGCACACATGTCGCTGCTGGGTGCTTTTCTGCTGGCGTCTCTGGTACTGGCGCCATGGACGGCTGCTCTTTCACTACGAATTTCAATGGAGTAAAGGAGCTTCCGAACAAGTCATTTACGGGCGGATTGGCAGCAAAATCGGGATAGTCACGAGGCGCGCTACAAAGGTCTTGGAAAGGTCGTAGCCAGCCGATGATGTCAGGAGTGCAGCGCGGCGAGGCCCGTCCCTGCCAGTAGCCCGTGGAGATCCGCAAGAACTTATTCACACGTTCCTGAAGAAACCAATTCTGAATTCAAGGTTTTTAGTTTAAAATTATGAGTTACACACCTGAAGCGTAAACTTGGGATACGGAATGAGTATTTTTTAACATGGCGATAAACTGGTTCAAATATTCTTCCCCGGCAAGTTTCTATTTTCTTGCCGGTAAAATGATCCCGCTATTTTCCATCGCCGCGATTGTATTGTGTGCGGTGGGACTTTATATCGGCTTCTTTGTAGCCCCCACCGATTTTCAACAGGGTGAGGCCTATCGCATTATTTTCATCCATGTTCCCGCCGCCTGGATGTCCATGTTCCTTTACGTGATCATGGCGATGTGGGCCGGCATCGGCCTTGCCTTCAATACGCGGCTTTCTTCGATGATTGCCACAGCCATTGCGCCAACAGGAGCGATGTTCACCTTTCTGGCCTTATGGACCGGTGCCCTGTGGGGCAAACCCATGTGGGGAACATGGTGGGTATGGGATGCGCGACTCACATCCGAACTGATCCTGTTATTTCTCTACATCGGCTTCATGTCACTGCAGGCGGCAATCGACGACCCCCGCCGTGCCGACAAAGCGGGGGCCATGATTGCTCTGGTGGGCGTGGTTAACATACCCATCATCTATTTTTCGGTGAAATGGTGGAATACGCTGCATCAGGGAGCGTCCGTCAGCATTACCCAGTCTCCAAAGATGGCCACGACCATGCTCACCGGCATGCTGATCATGTCGCTCGCGTGCTGGATGTATGCAATCGCGGTCGTTCTGATACGCACACGGGCCGTCATTCTGGAGCGCGAACGTCACACGGCGTGGGTAGGTGAATTACAAGGAGCGGCGCGGTGATCTGGGCCAGTATGTCGGATTTTCTGGATATGGGCGGATATGGATTTTACGTGTGGGGATCCTATCTGGTGGCGCTTGTTTGCATAGCCGGGGAAATTATTCTTGTTTTTAACCGCAAGCGAACTTTGCTCCGGCATCTCAGTCTGATTCATCAGTCAACTAAACAAGAGAAGAGAAATGAAACCGCGTCATAAAAAACTGGCAATAATCGCGTCCGGCGTAACCGCGCTGGGTGTTGCTTCCATATTGGTGTTGAATGCGTTTCAGAGTAATCTGGTGTTTTTCTTCAGCCCCACCCAGGTGGCGGCCAATGAAGCCCCTCTGGGCAAAAGCTTTCGCATCGGCGGCCTGGTGGAAGAAGGCAGCGTCAAGCGTCAGCCCGATGGCGTGACGGTAAACTTCGTCGTGACCGACACCGCAAAAGTGATTCCCGTTGTTTATACAGGGATTCTTCCCGATCTGTTCAAGGAAGGCAAAGGCGTGGTGGCTCAAGGTAAGCTGGCTGAAAACGGTGTTTTCCGCGCGGACGAAGTACTAGCCAAACACGATGAAAACTACATGCCGCCGGAAGCGGCAAGCGCCTTGGAACAAGCTGACAAGGCACGGAAAACAGTATTGGTGCAATAACCGCCGGCTCGCGAGGCGAGAAAATTTTTTCCTGATTCAAACAGGCCTGACCATGGCTTATAACTTATAACCCATCACTCACATCCTCTACACCATGATCCCAGAACTCGGTAATTTCGCTCTGATACTCGCATTGCTGCTAGCGCTCATACAAGGTACTTTGCCCATTATTGGCGCGGCCCGTGGCATTCCTTCCTGGATTGCGCTGGCCCGGCCTGTGGTCCAGGGGCAGTTTGTGTTTATCGCCATCGCATTCTTTTGCCTGGCCTACTCGTTCGTCAATAACGATTTCTCGGTGATGAATGTGGCTCAGAATTCCAACTCCAAATTGCCGCTGGAGTATCGTTTCGCGGCGACCTGGGGTTCGCACGAGGGTTCGCTGCTGCTGTGGGTTTTCATGCTGGCAGCCTGGTCGATTGCCGTCAGTGTATTCAGCCGCCGCCTGCCGGACGAAATGGTGGCGCGAGTGTTGGGTGTAATGGGACTGGTGAGTGTGGGTTTTCTGCTGTTCATGCTGTTTACCTCCAACCCTTTCGACCGCCTGTTGCCCGGCGCCCCGGAGGGAAGCGATCTTAACCCCCTGCTGCAAGACCCTGGCATGGTGTTTCATCCGCCCATGCTCTATATGGGTTATGTAGGATTCTCCGTCGCATTTGCTTTTGCCATCTCCGCGTTGCTCAGCGGACAGATGGACGCAACCTGGGCACGCTGGTCGCGCCCGTGGACTACCGTCGCATGGCTATTCCTCACCATCGGCATCATGCTGGGTAGCTGGTGGGCCTATTATGAGCTCGGCTGGGGCGGCTGGTGGTTCTGGGACCCGGTGGAAAACGCATCCTTCATGCCATGGCTGGTGGGAACCGCGCTGGTTCACTCACTGGCGGTCACTGAAAAACGCGGCAGCTTCAAGAGCTGGACCGTGTTGCTGGCAATATGCGCGTTTTCCCTGAGTCTGCTGGGTACATTCCTGGTTCGCTCGGGCGTGTTGACATCCGTTCACGCATTTGCCACCGATCCCAAGCGCGGTATATTCATCCTGGCGTTCCTGGTTATCGTCATCGGGGCCTCGTTGCTGTTATTTGCATGGCGGGCGCCCAAGATTGGTTTGGGCGGAAAATTTGAACTGCTATCGAGAGAATCATTGCTGCTTGGCAATAACCTGTTGATGATGGTGGCGGCGGGCAGCATTCTTCTGGGCACGCTTTATCCGTTGCTGATGGATGCGCTTGAACTCGGCAAGATATCGGTTGGCCCCCCCTACTTCGAAGCGGTATTCGTGCCACTGATGGCGCCGGCAGTTTTCCTGATAGGAGTGGGCCCGCTTGCGCGCTGGAAACAGGCAAGTCTGCCCGAACTCGCGGTGCGTTTGCGCTGGGCTTTTGCTGTGAGTCTTGTCACCGCGCTCTTAATGCCGTTCGTGATGGGTGAATGGAAGCCATGGGTGAGTTTCGGTTTGCTGCTGGCTTTCTGGGTCATTGCCAGCATCGTGGTGAGCCTGCTTCAGCGCATGCAAAACAGCGGCAAGCAAGGTCTGTTCGCGAAGCTTGCCGCGCAATCGCGCAGTTATTACGGCATGCATTTCGCGCATCTGGGCATAGCCGTATTCATTATCGGCGTAACGATAGTCGGGGGTTATGAGACCGAAAAAGACGTACGTATGGAAATCGGCGATACGGTGGAAGTCGGCGGCTACACGTTCCGTTTCAACGGTTCGAAAAAGGTTCCCGGGCCCAATTACATGTCGGATATGGGTAATATAGATGTGCTGCGTAACGGTGAAAAAGTGCGCACCATGGAGCCGGAAAAACGGGTTTACGCCGCATCGGGAATGGCCATGACGGAAGCCGCGATAGATACGGGTATATTGCGCGATCTCTATGTTGCTTTGGGTGAACCGCTGGAAAACGGAGCATGGGTCGTACGGGTTTACCACAAGCCATTTGTGGACTGGATCTGGTTCGGATGCCTGCTGATGGCCTTCGGGGGCGCGCTGGCTGTGACCGATCGGCGCTATCGCCTGGCGGTACGCAAGCAACGTGAGACCCTTGATGACAAGAAGGTTGCCGGCAGGGAAGTCTCTACCGGCAGGAAGGCACCCGCCGGGCCTCTGATTCCGGGGGCCAGGAAGGCATCGGCTGGGCCCCTGATTCCGGGGGGCAGGAAGGCATGACCCGTTTCCTGCTGCCGCTGGTAGCATTTATCGTACTGGTTGCGTTTCTGCTGGTTGGCCTGAACCTCAATCCGCGTCAGGTGCCTTCGCCATTGATTGGAAAGCCCGCTCCTGAATTCCAGTTGGAGCAATTGCATGAATCGGAAAAGACGCTTACGTCCAAAGATAATCTTGGCAAGGTATGGCTATTGAATGTATGGGCTTCATGGTGCGTTTCGTGCCGCGAGGAACACCCGTTGCTGGTTGAACTAGCCAAATCCGGAATAGTTCCCGTCTATGGCCTCAACTACAAGGACGAGCGCGACCTGGCTTTACAGTGGCTAAGACAATTCGGTGATCCTTATACGGTCAGTATCCGGGACCCGGAAGGCAGGACAGGTATCGACTACGGTGTCTATGGCGTTCCCGAAACTTATGTCATCGACAAGAATGGGGTCATTCGTTACAAACAGATTGGTCCGGTCACGGTGGAAGCGCTGGAAACAAAAATTCTGCCGCTGGTAAGGGAACTGCAAGGATGAGTCTGGCATTTTTATCCGGCCCATCGGGTTTGGACGGCCGCCCTGCGCGCGCCGGTATCCACGAGAAACACTTCAACGTAAACAGCAAAATTTTCCTTCTGCTCGTCCTGATGCTCCTGCTACCTTCGAGCTGGGCAAAAGAAGCTGCACCCGTAGCAGAGGATCCGGAGATCGAGCGGCGCATGATTCATTTATCTGAAGATCTGCGTTGCCTCGTCTGTCAGAACGAATCACTGGCGGGTTCACGGGCGGATTTTGCCAACGACCTGCGGCGTGAAATCCGGGAACAGATGAAAGCAAACAAGAGCGACAAGGAGATTATCGATTTCCTGGTCGCCCGTTATGGTGATTTTGTGCTTTATCGCCCGCCGGTTAAATCCACAACACTATTCTTATGGTTCGGTCCCTTTGTTTTTCTGTTAATAGGGGCGGTACTACTGGTTATTTATCTTAAACGCCGCGGCAGGCAGGTTGGGGACGCGGTGCTATCCGAACATCAGCGCGAGCAGGCTGAAGCATTGCTAAAGGAAGGCAAGGGTAACAACGCATGACATCATTTTGGGTTGTAGCCGGCATTTTTATTGTCGGTGCTCTGCTGTTCGTACTTCCTACGTTGCTGAGAAAAAAAGATTATCAAGCTGGCGGAGGGCGCGACTCCACCAATATCAGTATCTATCGCGATCAGTTAGCCGATCTCGATAACGATTTACGCAGCGACATCCTGACACGTGAGCAATACGAGCAAAGCAAGCGGGAACTGCAGCAGCGAATGCTGGAAGACGTTCCCCAAGGAGGATCCGTGACAACCGCTACATTAGTGGGCGGCGGCAACCGTAATGTTGCAACCATTGCATTGGTGGTACTGGCGATACCCCTGCTGGCAGTCTCACTTTATCTCTGGCTGGGCAATACGCGGGCGCTTACTCCGCAGCCCGCTGTCGAGCAGATGCCCATGCAGGGAATGACGGATGAAGGAGGTCATCAAAACTTTTCGGCGGTGCTGGATAATCTGACAGCGCGTCTCAAGGAGCAGCCGAATGATATGGAAGGCTGGGTCATGCTGGGAAGAACCTACGCAATGATGCAGCGCTTCCCTGAAGCGAAAAGTGCTTATGAGAAGGCGCTTGCCATGGTCCCGGATGATGCGGAACTATTAACCGATTATGCCGATATTGTCGCGATGACGAATAATGGCAGTCTGATGGGGCAACCTCAGGAACTGATCAATAAGGCATTGCGTCTCGATCCCAAGAATCCCAAGGCGCTGGCATTGGCGGGCACCGCCGAATTTGAGCAAAAAAGATTCAAGCAAGCGGCCGTATACTGGGAGCAATTACTGGCGCTCGTTCCACCGGAGTCTGATTTGGCGCGGTCTGTAAGCAACAGCATTGCCGAAGCGAAATCGCTGGCTTCAGGGAAAGGCAGCATCATGGCAAGAGCGCAGGATCAGGCGCCGGGTGGGCAGAATCCTCCTCCCGCCGGGAACAGGCCGGAGTCAGCCGCGGCTGCGGGGGCTACCACAGCGGGTGGCGGCACACTTTCCGGTAACGTGACATTGAGTCCCGCCATGGCCGGCAAAGCGTCTCCCAATGACAGCCTGTATATTTTTGCTCGCGCCAAAGTGGGCCCGAGAGCGCCGCTGGCGACGCTGCGCCTGCAGGTCAAGGATTTACCGGCAACTTTCTCGCTGAACGACTCGATGGCCAGATCCGGTGTGCAGCTATCCACCTTTGCCGATGAAGTGGTGGTAGGCGCCAGAATCTCAAAATCCGGATCTCCCATGCCGCAAAGTGGTGATCTGCAAGGCCTCAGCCAAGCCGCCAGGGTGGGCGACAAGGGGATTAATGTGGTAATCGATCAAACGTTACCTTAAACCCGGATAATCCATTAGCGGTTCTTCGAGCACGCGAGTGCTGATGGTCAGTTTGCGGCTATTTCCGTCGCTTGCCCGGCATCCATAGACCCGGCTATGAATTTCTCCCGACCGGCAACGCTGTTTTGCAACCCACTTCGCCATCATCTCGCATTCTACTAGATTATCTAGGTTGAATAAGCCCCGAGTTTCTCAGCGGCGATCCACTGAGAAACTATCCATACGAAATCATCAGGCTGCATAAAGTGGAAGGCGCCAATAAGCAAAGCGCATTGCGCCGTATGCATGCCTATGAGTCGTTAAAAATGACGGGATAGCCGTCAGGCAAGGCGCGAAGAGGCGCATAGTTTTTCCTATGCAACGACAAGCAACTCGGCGTGCCTGTGTCTAACGAGCTCTTAAAAATGACGAGATAGCCGTCAGGCAAGGCACGAGGAGGCGCATAGTCTCCTATGCAACGACGAGCAACGCCGCATGGCGGCTATCTCGTCATTTTTAATTAGCGAAGCTGGTGATTGACCCAGAGGGCGGCGGTAAACAGCAGCAGCGCACCTGCTTGGTGAGCTGCCGCCAGCGGTAGCGGAACAACCAGCAGCAAAGTGGCAATGCCGAGGCTTATCTGCACTATCAGCATGATCAATAACAGATTGCAGGCAAGATGGGCCGAACCGGGAAGTGGCAGATTTTTCGATTTAAACCAGAAAATGGGAATCAGAGTCGCCAACGTCCATGCGATCAGGCGATGATCGAATTGTACCGTCGCCATGTTATCGAAAAAATTGCGATACCATGGCTCCAGCATGAATATCTCCGGCGGAATGATGTGACCGTTCATCAACGGAAAGGTATTGTAAGCTCGCCCCGCATGGATGCCCGCAACGAATCCTCCTGATAAAACCATGACGAAGATGAGTGTGGTAAGCCCCAGGGAAAAACGGTGTAAACCTCGCAATCTGATATTTCCATGCGATATATCAGCAGGAAGCAGTAGCCCTAACGCCACCCGGAACATCGCGGCATAAATAATGAATGCAAGCCCTAGATGAGCGGTCAGCCGGTATTGGCTGACATGCGGGTTATCCACCAGACCGCTTTTTACCATATACCAGCCCATCGCACCCTGCAGACCACCCAGCACGAAAATTCCCGTCAGTTTCAGGCCCAAGGGCCGATCAATGCCTTTCCGGGCGAGAAAGTATACGAATGGAATAAAGAAGGCCAGTCCGATGACGCGCCCAAGCAACCGGTGAAAATACTCCCACCAGAAAATGCCCTTGAATTCTTCCAGGCTCATGCCGAGATTAATTTTTTTGTACTGAGGTGTCTGATGATATTTCTCGAAAAGCACCTCCCAATCACTTTGGCTGAGTGGAGGAATCGTACCGACGATGGGTTGCCATTCAACAATGGAAAGTCCCGAATGGGTAAGCCGTGTCACACCGCCGACAACCACCATGGCAAACACCAGCGCGCAGCAAGTCAACAGCCAGATGCCAATGGATTTTTGCATGATAAAATAAATAATTCGCTATAAGCGGGGGTTGATGATTTATGGCAGACTTGAAACAAATCAGATCGCGGCTTTACGAGAGGATTATTTCGCGCGCATCAGACGCTGTTTGTCACGCATCCATTCTTTCTGTTTCTCGGATTCGCGCTTGTCATGCTGTTTCTTGCCTTTGGCCAACCCTATTTCGAGTTTGATTTTTCCGGCCTTATAGTGCATATCCAGCGGCACCAGAGTGTAGCCAGCGCGCTCCGCCTTGCCAATGAGCCGCTTGATTTCATCCGCATGCAGCAGCAACTTGCGAGTGCGGACCGGGTCCGGGTTGATATGGGTAGATGCGGTCGGTAAAGGACTGATATGGCAGCCAATGAGAAACAATTCGCTGTTGCGGATTATGACGTACGCTTCCTTTATCTGCACCCGTCCCGCACGGATTGCTTTGACCTCCCAACCTTCAAAAACCACGCCGGTTTCATATTTTTCCTCGATAAAATAATCGTGAAAAGCTTTCTTATTCTGAACAATACTCATGTGGCAAGAAAAAGGGTGAGTTCCACGCGGGTTTCGTGTATTTTAACAGTTTCAACGCGGTCTCGGTGGATCATGGCAGTTTGTTTATCCTGAATCCCGGGCCGGATTCGCCGTAAAGGCGAAGGTCAAGTATGCAACCGATCTTTGTGGACATAGCGCCGAGATGAAAAATGAGTGTGAAATGAGCGGTCAAACGCCGAATTCAGGTCTATCCCATGGCTGACATAGAAAAATCAGTTCTGGTCGGTTATTCCGCGAGCCAGATGTTCGCGCTGGTGGACGGGGTTGAAGCGTATCCCGATTTTCTACCGTGGTGCGGCGGTTCATCCGTGAGGCATCAGAGTGAAACCGTTACCCATGCGACGATCATGATCAATTATCACCATATCAAGCACAGCTTCACCACCGAGAATACCCGGTACCCACCCGAATTGATTAACATAACACTGCTGGACGGACCCTTTCAAAACCTGGATGGCCACTGGCGTTTCATTCCCCTGTCGGAAGATGCTTGCAAGATAGAGTTTCGCCTACACTACACGTTCTCGCACATATTTCTGGAAAAGCTGGTAGGACCGGTATTCTTCATTATCGCCAACAGCTTTGTGGAAGCATTCATCGCACGGGCGGAAGTGGTTTATGGGCATTCATGAACGCACAATAGAGATTGAAGTCGTTTATGCGTTGCCGGACAATCAATTTGTACGGCGGTTGAATCCACCGGTTGGAATTACCGCGCAGCAGGCGGTGGAGCTTTCCGGCATCATCAACCTGTGTCCTGAAATTGATCTTTCACAAAACAAGCTGGGCGTATTTGGCAAATTGGTCAAACCCGATACAATTCTGCGTGATTGCGATCGTGTGGAAATCTACCGGCCGTTGGCTGTCGATCCCGGAGAGGCGCGCAGGAAACGTAAGGAAGATTTCAAGGCAACGAAGAAAAATAGAGATACCGGCGTAGACGCGCCCAGGAACGTCCCCCTGTGAATGGCGGATAGACAGAGACAATGCAAACCATCCGATTCCAGCGCGTTATCCTGTCTCATGGCTTTCCACAATCCTGAATCCAGTAGTTGACCATTCATTCTCCAGCTCAGCGCTATGATCCGAAAAAATTTTCCTGTTCTTCGACTTCACCACAATGATGAGTTTCCTGCAGGAGGAATCCGATCACGAGCCATCAAGATCAGGGTCCCCGCAGCCTCCGTGTTTCGCTATAATGCCGCTTTGTGAAGGATCAATATCATGCGATTGGTTGAAAAAGCTCTGACTTTTGATGATGTTTTGCTGCTTCCCGCCCACTCCGGGGTTTTGCCGCGCAATGTTAATTTAACCACCCGGCTCACCCGCGCAATTTCCCTCAACATTCCACTGGTTTCCGCCGCCATGGATACGGTAACCGACTCGCGGCTTGCCATTGCCCTCGCTCAGGAAGGTGGCATCGGCATCATCCACAAGAATATGCCTGCGGAAGATCAGGCAGCCCATGTAGCCAAAGTCAAACGCTTCGAAAGCGGCGTGGTGAAGGAACCGATCACCATTCCCCCGGACATGACCGTCCGCGAAGTGCTCAATCTCATCCACCGGTACAAGATATCCGGTTTGCCGGTAGTGGAAGGCTCGAAAGTCGTGGGTATCGTCACCAACCGGGATCTGCGCTTCGAAACCAACCTGGATCAGCCCATCAAGAACATCATGACGCTGAAAGAGCGGTTGGTAACGGTCAAAGAAGGGACGACCCGTGAAGAAGCAATGGCGTTGCTGCATAAACACCGGCTGGAGAGAGTACTGGTGGTGAATGGCGATTTCGAGTTGTGCGGATTAATTACCGTGAAGGACATTATCAAAACTTCGGAACATCCCAGCGCGTGCAAGGATGATCTGGGCCGTTTACGCGTGGGGGCTGCGGTCGGAGTCGGCGAAGGCAGCGACGAACGCGCAGAAGCGTTGGCTGAAGCAGGCGTGGATGTGATCGTGGTGGATACGGCTCACGGTCATTCCCAGAGCGTACTTGAGCGGGTACAGTGGGTCAAGAAACGCTTTCCTCAAATTCAGGTTATCGGCGGCAATATTGCCACCGCCGCCGCGGCCAGGGCGCTGGTCGATTACGGAGCCGACGGCGTAAAAGTCGGAATAGGCCCCGGCTCGATTTGTACCACGCGCATTGTCGCCGGTGTGGGCGTACCGCAAATCACCGCGATCAAGAACGTATCGGACGCATTGAACAACACCGGCGTGCCGCTGATTGCCGATGGAGGCATCCGCTATTCCGGCGATATCGCTAAGGCCATCGCCGCCGGTGCCAGTTCCGTAATGCTGGGTGGATTGTTTGCCGGCACCGAAGAGTCTCCCGGAGAAATTGAACTCTTCCAGGGGCGATCTTATAAAACCTATCGCGGTATGGGCTCGCTTTCCGCCATGCAGCAAGGTTCCAGTGACCGCTATTTCCAGGAAGCCGGGCAAGACACTGAGAAACTGGTGCCCGAAGGCGTGGAAGGCCGTGTACCTTTCAAGGGCAGCGTAATCGCCGTGATCCATCAGCTCATGGGCGGTATACGCTCGGGCATGGGTTATCTCGGCTGTGGAACCATTGACGAAATGCACGCCAAAGCCGAGTTCATTGAAATCACCTCCGCCGGTATCCGCGAATCCCATGTTCATAACGTCCAGATCACCAAGGAGGCGCCAAATTATCACGTGGAATAGTTAAAAAACCGCCATGCCGCGTTGCTGAGTCGTTGATCGCATAGGAATCGCTACGTGCGTCCTTCGCCTTGCCTGACGCCAATTTAGTCATTTTTAACGTTTTCCTCGTGGTTTTGCCTGTTTGAAGCTACGATTTAAGGATTTCTGACGCACCCCGATGCATCAAAAAATACTCATCCTCGACTTTGGTTCCCAATATACCCAGTTGATCGCCCGCCGCGTCCGGGAAACCAACGTTTATTGCGAAGTTCATCCCTGCGACGTCAGCTCGCAATTCATCCATGACTTTGCAGCGCAAGGCATTATTCTTTCCGGTGGTCCGAATTCCGTTGCGGAGGATGAAACACCGCGCGCCCCGCAAGCTGTCTTCGACTTGGGTATCCCGGTACTGGGAATTTGCTACGGCATGCAGGTGATGGCTGCGCAACTGGGCGGCGCGGTTGAAACTTCAAAAGTACGGGAATTTGGCTATGCTGAGGTACGTGCGGAGAATCAAACCGCACTGATGCGTGATATTCACGATCGTACCGATGCGGAAGGCAAACCGGTTCTGGATGTGTGGATGAGTCATGGCGACAAGGTAACAGCGCTTCCTCCCGGTTTCAAGGTGATGATCAGCAATGCCGCCACGCCGAATGCCGCCATAGCGGATGAGGCACGCAAGTTCTATGGCATGCAATTTCATCCCGAGGTCACCCACACCCTGCAAGGCAAGGCCATTATCGATCGGTTTGTACATGAAATTTGCGGAGCCGGTTACGACTGGAATATGCCTGATTTCATGGAAGAAGCGATCGGCAGGATTCGCTCGGAAGTGGGCACGGATGAAGTGATTCTGGGTCTATCCGGCGGTGTGGATTCATCAGTCGCGGCGGCGCTTATTCATCGCGCAATCGGAGAACAGCTTACCTGCGTATTTGTGGACAATGGTTTGCTGCGATTAAACGAGGCGAAGCAGGTAATGGACACCTTTAGCAGGAACCTGGGTGTCAAAGTCATTCACGTCGACGCCGGCAAAGAATTTCTCGGTCACTTGCAAGGCGTTGCCGATCCCGAACAAAAACGCCGTATTATCGGGCGGGAGTTTGTCGAAGTGTTTCAGCGCGAAGCCGCCAGGATCGCCAACGCCCGCTGGCTTGCCCAAGGAACAATTTACCCGGATGTGATTGAATCCGCTGGCGGTAAGACAAAAAAAGCTCATACCATCAAATCCCATCATAACGTCGGCGGCCTGCCCGATACATTGCATTTGAAGTTGCTGGAACCTCTGCGTGAACTGTTTAAGGATGAAGTACGTGAACTTGGTTTGGCGCTGGGACTCCCGCACGATATGGTGTACCGTCACCCTTTTCCGGGCCCTGGCCTGGGCGTTCGCATTCTTGGCGAGGTCAAGTACGAATATGCCGAGTTGCTGCGGCGTGCCGACGCGATTTTTATCGAAGAATTACGTGCTTCGGGCTGGTATGAAAAAGCCTCGCAAGCCTTTGCCGTCTTCCTGCCGGTAAAATCAGTCGGGGTGATGGGCGATGGACGCACCTATGATTACGTGGTGGCATTAAGAGCGGTCAAAACAGAAGACTTTATGACGGCCCACTGGGTGGAGCTTCCCTATACCCTGCTGGCCAGGATTTCTAATCGTATAGTCAACGAGGTTCGCGGCATCAATCGCGTCGTATACGATATCTCCGGCAAACCACCTGCGACGATTGAATGGGAATAAATTTGCATCATTCACGGTTTCTCGGCAAGCTTATCGATAAAAATATTAGGCCCATGGTTTAACCTTATGTAAACCGGTTCTATCAATGAAGATAATTGCTACATCTGTCGCTTTTCTGCCTCTCCTGCTTCTCGGCGAACCAGTGCTGGCGGAAGGAGGAAAGCAGTCAGAGAAGTTAAACGCGGCAACCGTGAATTCAGCCGCGCAGATTGTCCAGCCTCACAATTCTGACATTAGGGTTAAAGTTGAGAATGATGGTGAACAAATCATTGTGAAGGCAACTTTTATTGTTCCGGCTGCGCCTCAGCAAGTCTGGGCGGTGCTGACCGACTTCGATAACATATCCAGCTTTATTTCCAGCATCCAGTCCAGTAAAGTGGTCGGAAGATCGGGCGATGATATACATGTCTCCCAGCACGCGATAGAAAAATATGCCTTTCTAACGATTTCGCTTGAATCAGTACGAAAAATTAATTTAACCCCTTTCAAGAAAATCCATGAACGCATGATTAGCGGCAGCATGCGCAAAATGGAAGAAACGACACAACTATTGCCAGAGGGAAATCACACGCGTATTGTTTATCATGCGGAGATTATTCCTGATGTCTGGATTCTGCGGTTTATAGGACCCCACTTCATCGAGAACGAAGCGCGAAAGCAATTCCAGGAAATATCCAACGAGATAATCAGAAGAAAACAGCTGGCAGTCACTACCGGATAGTGCTCCATTAAGCAAAGTCGCTCAGATCACCCCAAAACTCTGCCTCATGAAGCCACACCATAAATCTGTCGACGCACTAACTCAATTTATGAGTCAGCGTCGCAAGACTCACCCCGAAAAAGTGGAACATGCCAGAGAGAGCGGTAATCTCTAATCCTTCATAGGGGTCTGCGTCCACTAATGACTCTAAGTAACACCACCACAATGGCGATCACCAACAGAATATGGATGAAACCACCCATGGTGTAAGAACTTACCAACCCAAGCAGCCATAAAATGATCAGAACGACAGCGATGGTATAGAGCATGATATTCTCCTTTCATGTTTAACCTGTTTATCAACGTTCCTGGCGCTCATCTGGATTGCAAGGACGTACTGGCCATTCAAAAATGATTTACCGGCGGAAAATGCTGCCAAGTTTTATTTTTCTCGCTCGGCATTAGCCTTTGCAGCAGCTTCCGCGGCTTTTGCTTCTTTGAGACAAACCTCTTTCGCGTTGCCGGCCTGATCGTCACACCGTTCTTTAGCTACCGCATAATCAGCCTCCGTCCTGGCGATGCGCGCTTTATAACGATTTTCCCTGGAAGGTTCATACTGCGCGTCAAGATCGGCTTCCGCGGTTTTCTCCTCGCCCTTCACTTCAACCAGGCAAATATCCTTGGCATTTCCGGCGAGCGAATCGCAACGCGCCTTTTGAGCCTTATATTCAAGTTCTATGCGATCCTTTTCACTTTTGTATACATCCTTGGACATATGCTGCCCCGCCATCGTGCCGGAACTGAATAAAAGGCCCGCTGCTATTGCAATGACATTGAGTTTGCTCATTATTTCCTCAAATAAAATTGATGGGCTTATGCGGCATGTCGCATTTCGCCACATGCCGCACTGCTTTATTTAGGGGGATAAACGTCCTTCTGGTTTTTTTCCCAAGTGGAAATTTGCTTTTCCGCCTCCTCCTTTGTAATCCCATACGATTCCTGAATCTTCCCCGAGAGCTGATCCCGTTTACCGGCAATCACGTCGAGATGGTCGTCGGTCAGCTTGCCCCACTGCTCCTTGACTTTACCCTTGAATTGTTTCCAGTTGCCTTCTACTTGATCCCAGTTCATTTTTAACTCCTTTCATATGGATAATAGGACATGCAATTTCATTGCAGTTTCTTTGATGCTCATTTCCAGCTGCTTGTTTACTTCTTGATGCTCAGTTCATTAATCACATTCTTCACGCCCTCGACTCCACGCGCAATCGCCGTTGCCTGATCGATCTGAGTCTGATTGTCCACAAAACCGCTAAGCTGGACCTCACCGTCGCGCGTCACTGTGGCAATATCAAAGCTCTTGATGCTCTCATCGGCAAGCAGCGCGGCTTTTACCTTGGTAGTAATGACGGCATCATCTATTTTGTCGCCTATCGTCGGCGTGCTAGTCTTTAAGTTCATCTTATTGTCCACGTTTTTGACACCCTCGACTCCACGGGCGACCGCAATGGCGCGATCCATCTGAGTCTGGTTATCCACAAAACCACTAAGTTGAACCTCGCCTTTGCGTGTCTCGACCTTGATATCAAAACTCTTGACATCCTCATTGGCCAGTAGCGCCGATTTCACCTTGGTAGTGATGGTGCTGTCATCGATTTCCGTCCCTACTGTGGTTTTAGCCTCGGGCTTAGGCGCCTCAGGCGGCGCCGCTTTCTCCCCACTTTTTCCACATCCGGCAATAGATAGCGCGCCGATGAGTGTGATGGTCAGAACGAGTAATCTATTCTTGGTATTCATGCTTTTTTTCTCCAAAGTTGATTGAAATTGGAACTGTTAAAAGTACTCTCAGCCTGCCGGACTTAAGGAATCGAAGCGAGAAAGCGCCCGGATGGAAACAGATTCTGATGATTCCGCGGGCTGATAGTTAATTCTATTAGCCAAAAAAGCGACGAAATACGAACCGGCCAGTTACTTTTTTGCAGCCGATCTCATTCAAGTCCGGCAGGCTGCCACAGGCATACTCTGCTCCACGGGTGCAATCATCCCTTTTTGACTCTAACTGATCAGTGCGGTGACACACACAATCAGTAAAATACTAAAAATGGAGCTTAACGGGCAATGGAACGACTGCCAGAACGGCACACAGGACGACGGGAATGGTGCGACTTGAGAGTCGAGACTTGGGGCTCTAGATTGGTTGGGAATTAATTCGGTTGATAAATCACATACAAAGTGAAGATGCCGGTCTGAAGCACTGATGCCTCTTCCCGGCGTGTGTTATGTGTGACTCTGCGAAAGCAAGACTTAGCTGCTGGAATATCAGGCTGGATTTTTCATGGGGCAGGTAGCCTGGAAGGCCTAAAGGGGAATGGAAATGAATTCCGGATCGCCCAGCTATCAGCGCACGTCACCATGCCTTTGCCGAATTCATTATTCGCTCGACCCGGTTCCATGATGGCACGCCGCCCAAGTCCGCCTTATTTGGCTTGTATCTGATCAAAAACGCCGCCATGGGCAAAATGCCTGCTTTCCGCCAGATTCCAACCGCCAAAAACCTCGTCAACGGTAAATAGATCTATTGAGGGGAGTTGCGTCGCGTATTTTGCAGCTATCCTTTCATCACTTGGGCGATAGTGGTGTTTACCCGCGATATCCTGAGCTTTGGCGGTATAGAGATAATCGATATACGCTCGAGCCACGTCGCGCTCACCATCGGTGGCCGCATTGTCCACAATACTGACTGTGGGTTCGGCCATGATCGACATGGACGGAGCGACTACCTCAAACTTGTCGCCACCATGGTCCCTGACAACCCGATGAGCTTCGTTTTCCCACACCAGCAGCACGTCGCCGATGCCACGCTCAACAAAGTTTGTCATCGCGTTACGGGTCCCGGCGTCCTCTGCTTTGACATTGGCAAACAATTTCCTGACAAATTCAAGTGCGCTTGCTTCATTGCCACCGGGTTGCTGGAGCGCATAACCCCATGCCGCCAGATAATTCCAGCGAGCGTCGCTTGAAGTTTTTGGATTGGGGGTAATCACTTCGATCCCCTGCTGTACGAGATCGTCCCAATCTTTTAGTTGCTTGGGGTTGCCTTTACGCACCAGGAACACAATGGTCGAAGTATAGGGCGAGCTTTGCGGCGAAGATCCCTGCCAATCGGGCAAAGTGAATCGGGTATTCTTTTTGAGTGCCTCAGCATCATAAGATAAGGCAAGTGTAACGACACCAAGCCCATTCATGACGGCACGTACGGGCACGCCGGATCCACCGTGTGCCTGTTTGACCGTAACAGCGACACCGGACCGCGCTTTCCAGTGCCTGACAAATGCCTCGTTGAAATCCTCGTACATTTCCCACGCGGGATCAGCCTTGCTGCTATAGGAATGCAGGGCGGCGGCGGCAACTCCTAAACTAAGCAGAATTACGAGGAGCGCAAAAATAAAATGGGAGCGATATAAACTCATTTTCATTTCCTCCAGAGTAATTACCAGAAAGAAAATCTAGCATTTGTTTATTTCACGGGTGTTGCATAAAGATGAAGAAATTGAGTAATCGGTCGCCCATCGGTCACCCTTTACTCGGCTGCCTGCAGTCCCCCAATCCAATCCAGGAACGCACCGGGAAATTGAATTTGGAAATAGATGGCAATCCACATGCCTCTACGTATAGAATTTTGCGTTGATGAAACCAGCGAATGGAGCAGAATCCCGGTGAACATAAAAAGCTTTACCAAATTTTCCAATGTTGCCCTCGCCTTGCTGCTTATTGGAACCGGGGCGCTGGTATTTCATTCGCTGAGCATTCAACAAGAAATTTATAGTAACGAGCGGCATCGATTCCGCGCGGTTCTGCTTGCCGATGAGCTCCTTCAAAGCTCGGAAGATCTCACTAATATGGCGCGCTATTACGTGGTAACCGGGGACCCCAAGTATGAACAATTTTTTTTCCAGATCCTCGATATCCGCGAGGGCAGGCGACCACGCCCTCTGAATTATTCCGCTCCCTATTCGCACCTGCTGATTGCGGGCGAAATATCTGTTATCGAGGAGGG
The DNA here is from genome assembly GCF_900101945.1 of Nitrosospira sp. Nsp13. NCBI lineage: Bacteria > Pseudomonadati > Pseudomonadota > Betaproteobacteria > Nitrosomonadales > Nitrosomonadaceae > Nitrosospira > Nitrosospira sp. Nsp13. The sequence goes on from NZ_FMVD01000015.1 coordinate 34,469, forward strand.
TGACAAGATTCCATTGCTTGAGCTCATGCACCGGGAGGGTTTCAGCGACGAGGAATTCACCCTGTTGCGGAAATCCAAGGAAAACTCGGACGACCTGGCTCTTCTCGAAAAAGAGGCATTCGCGGCCATGAAAGGCCTGTATGACGATGGACAGGGTAATTTTACGTTACATCGTGCGCCCGATCGGGAATTCGCCATGAATTTGTTGTTTGGTGAGCGCTATGTCGACAAAAAGGCCGCTATTATGGCGCCGATCCAGAAATTCCTGGATTTGTTCAATGAACGCATGCAGACTGAATCGAACGTCGGCTCCGCCCGGCTCGAGCGCCAGATCATGTTTGAAATGGTGCTCATTTTCATTACGCTGCTTGCTACGGCGGCGATCATTTTTTATACCCGCCTCGGGATATTGCAGCCATTGGCTGAGCTCGGCCGTCAGGTGGCCGGGATCACACGTGGCATTCGCCCCAGCCGTCATGGCGGAAGTGCAAGCAATGAGGTGGCGGCTCTTGGCGAGGCATTGGTTCTGGCGGATGCGGAGAAGAGACAACTGCTTGAGAATGAACGGTTAGCCAGGAATGAAGCCGAGCGGGCCAGTCAACTGAAGGACGAATTTCTGGCAACGCTCTCCCATGAACTTAGAACCCCGCTCAATGCGATTCTAGGATGGTCCCAGCTCATTTTGAGCGGAAACATGAAAAAAGAGGATATTCATCGGGGCTTGGAAACCATAGAGCGAAACGCTCGCGCACAAAACAAGCTCATCGAGGACCTCCTCGAAATGAGTAGCATAATTTCTGGAAAGGTCAGGCTCGACATGCAGCAATTGGATGTCGTAGCACTGGTTGAGGCGGCGGTCGAGTCGGTAAATCCGACGGTGCAGGCCAAGGGAATCATTCTTCAAAAAAACATCGACCGGCACATCGGCCCAGTCTCGGGTGATTCCAACCGGCTTCAGCAGATCTTCTGGAACCTTCTTTCCAATGCGATAAAATTTACGCCTAAGGGAGGAAGGATTGAAGTTGTGGTTGAACAGATAGGCTCTTATCTCGAAATCAGGATCAACGATTCAGGTCTGGGCATTTCACCCGATTTTATGCCTTATGTGTTCGACCGCTTCCGGCAAGCCGATGCTTCACTGACCCGGCAGTATGGCGGTCTCGGTCTGGGTCTTGCCATCGTCAAGCAACTGGTGGAGCTTCATGGTGGAACGGTTCGAGCGGAAAGCGCCGGAATGGGTAAAGGAGCATCATTTATCACAAACCTGCCGCTGGCAACGACTAGTGATAAGCGGAAAAACGAGCCATCGCCGCTGACACGGGATTCCTTCGAAGGCGATCATTCCGTGCTCTCTGGAGTAAAAGTGCTGGTGATTGACGATGAACTGGACGCACGTGAGCTTATCAAGGGAATACTCACTCACTATCAGGCCAGTGTGACCACCGCCGCGACCGCAGCACAAGGACTCATGCTTTTACAGACCGGCAAACCCGATGTGATTATTAGCGACATTGGCATGCCGGAGAAAAATGGATATCAGTTCATTCGAGACGTGAGAAATCTTTCCGGTGAAAACGGTGGCGAGACACCGGCTATCGCGCTTACGGCATTCGCCCGTCCGGAAGACAAAATCAGCGCGATAAATGCCGGTTATCAAGGCCACCTCACCAAACCGGTGGAGCCGCGGGAACTCGTCGCCGCAATAAGCGGCCTGGTTGAACGGCAATGAAAAACCGCCGCCGTTTATATTCCGTAAATATGGCTCATCGATAACCCATTGATCCCCGCCATAGCGTATTCCCTGCTTTATAATTATGCTGAACAAATAATAGGGATGTAACCTGCTGGAAGTCTCTCTGAAGCTTTATCGAGACATCTCCCAAGACCGGCTTGATAGTCATTTCAAGCCCCCGCCTTCACCATAAATACAGATCTAATTTCTATCGCAGCTCCTGCATCAATTAAGTTTATGTCATATTATGACATGTAGGCAATCTTTACTTTTTTCTTTTCCATTCGCGTTACAAGCTTGCTGGTATTGACTCTGCGACATAGTGTCGCATGCGTCAATTTGTCACATGCGGCAATTTGACACACGTGACAATATGCCACATTGATTTATTGATATGAATAATAAATACTTAGCCACATCGGTTTGGCTAATTAGCCTACCCGATATGCTGTTTGCCTTCCCATTATCCAACAATATCAATCGAGAGACTCTGTATGAAAAAATCACTCAAATACGTACTTTTCGTGGCTGGGATGACTTCCCTGCCCGCGATGGCTCACATCGGCTATACCGGCCGCAATTTTGGCACCTTTGACGATACCTATGCCATGTCCACCCGCTCGGACCAGGCGGTGACCGGCAATTACGGCTGGATCGATGGAACAGATGCCGACTACGGCGACGCGCATAAAACGCTCGCGTACCGGTTTACATTGCTTAACCCCACCGACGTAACCCTCTCATTCCAGCAGGCAACTTCTCAAGTCACGGACCATAGCGGCAACGTCTCCACTTCTCAACTCGGACTGATACCCGGTTTTTCACTCTTTCAGGGACTTGCACATGTTGCCCCGATGGGGGCGGATTATGATTCCTCCGACATATCCAAGGCCAACCGGCCTGATTATTCTGAAGGCTCATTCAGAGCACTGAACGACTGGAAAATCGGTAATGCCCCGGATACCGTCAATGGCATACCCGCCGCCCTGAGTTTCTTTAAATATATCGGTCATGCCTATGACGGTACAGGCTTTGGCTCGGATGGCACGGCGGACGGCATGGTGTCGCATACTTTCATGAACCTGGCGCCTGGTGATTACTCGGTATTCCTGGGGGGAGCGGACTATCTGTCCCAGGATATCTCCAACCCAAATCTTCTGAATAAATATGGTGTTACCGGCACCTTGGTGGCCGGTGTGGTGCCTGAACCAGAAATCTACGCCATGCTGCTGGCCGGACTGGGGTTGATGGGCACTATGGTGCGCCGGCGTAAATCAGGCGGAAATGCCTAGGCAATGCCCATAGTGCCTAAATAATTTCCGCCTCTCTCGTCTATCTATCCCGATGTTACGAGTCATTCCAAGGAGAAACTAATCATGAATAGATTCAAGAAACGCCTCGGGCTGGCAGTGGCAGGTTCCCTGCTCGCCCTTGCACCTGTGGCTCACGCGGCACCCAATACTTTTGACGGCAACACATTCGGAGTGGCTTACGGTGTTTCAAACGGGGGAAGCAATCCCTTCTTTCCGATTTTTCAAGCCGATGCCACAGGCAGCGCGAGCTCCGTTGAGGTTGCCAATGCGTCTGGCTGGACCGTAGATACCATGGGTAATACCTTATCGCTCACCTGGAACAAGACTGCCGAATTCATGAATTCCGGCAGCCCCGCCTTTATTGGCTTCAAGATCACCGATACCGGCAACCACCTAGCCGATTTCCTGGGTGCTTCAGTCACGAATACGACTTATACGCCTTCAACCTATGGCAACTTGGTGGAAGGATTTGACCAAGCCCATGTAACATTTGACGCAAATAATATTTATGTCAACCTGAACAACTCCATGTGGCATGCGGCCCCCATGGCCAGTATGGGTGATCCCTTACGTGATCACATCGCATTGTCTGTGAACTTTCAATCGGCACCCCCCATCCCTGAACCGGAAACTTATGCCATGTTGTTGGCAGGCCTGGGTCTGATGGGCACCATCGTCAGGAGACGCCAACGCAGCTCTGATAGTCACTGCAAATAAACCGGCATAAACCATCGTTGACAGCAAGGGGCCGCTCCCAACCGGGCGGCCTTTGTTTGTCATGCCGTACTGTCACTTTTATGCGCCTGTTTGTATCTCGTTAGCCTGACCGCAAGTTACTGCATCCCATTGACGAACTTCTTTACACATTTATTCCCCAGATGGCACGCGCTTGCTTTTGTCTGGCCGTTTCTTGCCATTCTGGCGAGCGAGGCGACGGGACAAGAAGTCCTGCGCGAAATCAATGTAACCTCCAATCGGGCGATAAAGGAGCCCCTGGTAGAGAGCGAATCCCTTAAATGGATCAAGCGTCCAAGCAGCGATGCGGGCGAGTATCTGCAACAAAAACCTGAATTCTCCTCCACCAGGATCGGCGGCACGGCGGGGACCGTATTCCTGCGTGGCCTCGGTGGCCCCCGTTTGGGAATTGTCATGAATGATAGTTTGGAAGAAGCTGGGGCCAATCACGGTACGGACCCCGGTACTTCCTATATCCAGCCCGATGCCCACGATCACATAACCGTGGTGAAGGGACCGAATAGCGTGCTCTATGGCTCCAGCATGGGAGGCTTGGTGATATTCAACGAAACGCCCAAGAAATTCGACAAACCTGGCGTACGTGTCCGGGCGGTTGGGGGGATGGGCAGCTTTGGCCGCCGCGATTTGACAATGGATGCCACGGTGGGGGCTCCCCTGGTTCAGTTACGGGGCGTTGTCAACTTTACCCGGGGCGACAATTACAAAGATGGTTCAGGCAGGGAAGTTTTCTCCTTTTTCAAACGAGACTCCAACAAGCTGATCGCCACGTTCACGCCGACTTCAAACGTTACCGCTGAACTCAGCGCGGAACAAGGCGATGCCCAGATCGCATTCCCGGCTTTTTCCCTGATGGGGGACGGTATTCACTTCAAGCGACAAATCCTGGGAAGCCGCTTCACGGTAGCAAATATCACCAATAAATTCCGAAAACTGGAGGTGCAGTTCTTCGACAGGGACCTCGATCACCTGATGGACAATTTCACTCTCAGGCCGGTAACGGTCCAAGTACTTAATCCGGATCCGCCAGGCCCATTAATCACCAATACCAATCGCAGAACCCTGAGGCAGAAGTTTCGAGGACGCTCAGCGAGGGTTGCGGCTACGTTTGATTTGAGTGCCGCAACCGAGGTTGTTATCGGTTATGAACACAGGGACAACAAATACGCCGGCAACAACCAAACAGTCGGAACCCTCTGCATCATCACGACCTGCACCACCAACGACATTTTTTCTCCTTTTTATGATCTGCATACGATCAGTAATTCGATGTTCTCCGAGGCCACGCACCTCGTTAATGCTACGACCACGCTTAAATTTGGCGTGCGCCGGGAGTATTTTCATACGCGGGCGGGAGACTTGTTTACTTTTCTGGGGGCCCCCCTCGATACCTCGAATGGCCAACGTGATGATACGCCTACCAGCACTTTCATCCGTCTTGAAAAAGAGGTGCTGCCCGCTACGGTCGCATTTATCGCGTTGGCTAACGGCGAGCGCCCGGCCAGTAATCTCGAACGTGCTAGCTTCAATGGATTTAATCTTAAAAAGGAAAAGAACCGCGAATTAAATATTGGCTTGACCGTAAATCGCCCTACCTGGCAAGGGTCGGTTACCATGTTCGGCAGCCGCATCAATGATTATATTCTTATTAATCAAGGTATTATATCAGAAAATGTGGACGTTGATCGCGTTGGCACTGAAGTCGATCTGGTCAAGCAGATTACACCTAACTGGAGATTATTCGGCAATCTTGCCTGGATCAGGGCGGAAAATCTTACGGGTCACGGCCACGGGTCCGTTCCGCTGGCCCAGACGCCGCCGCTGGATAGCAGATTCGGTGCAATATTCCAGCAAGGAACATTCTCCCTCACATTAGGAGGACGTGTCGTAATGAAACAGGATCGTATCGATCCGGGTTTCGGAAATTCGCTCGGTATTGACAATCCGACCACCACACCGGGGTTTGAAACAGCCAACGTCTCGATGTCCTGGAAACCGCAAAAATACGTTCAGTTAAGCATGGGTGTCGAAAATATCTTCAACCGCACCTATTTTGAACACCTCAGCCGCAGAATGGGGGACATACCACCGGGATTTGTGAATCTTGGACGGGTCTATGAACCGGGACGCGCGGCGTGGTTCAGGATAGTCTTCAATATGTAAGCTAGCAACATAACGTCTGGGAGGTGCGACAAATTGTCGCGCGACAATATGTCACATTCCCAAACAGATTTTTCCTCCTTACACTCCATATCACTGTCACCGTTCTAATTTTTGCCGGATCGAAACCGTTGATCTACAGCATGCATGTCACAGCCGCACTAATCGGGTTAGCGATAGCAACCGTTTCGTGTGAGGCAGCGCAACCCCCCGTTGCCAAAATGCGTGTCATTGAAAACCCTGCCGCGACCGGTGCGCAGTTTCCTCGTCTCGCGTCGCTTCCCGATGGTGGGATATTGATGAGCTGGGTGGAGCCGGCTGGCAAGGATCATATTCTCAAATATGGCTTGTTGCGCGATGGAAAATGGATACGCCAGGGCGAGGTCGCGCGTGGCGGAGACTGGTTTATCAATTGGAGCGATTTCCCATCTGTCGTAGCCATCGACAAGTCATTCTGGGTAGCGCATTGGCTGGTCAAACACAAAGGCGGCCGTACTTACGACTACGATATCGCAACATCCATTTCCAATGATTCCGGCGTAACCTGGAGCACTCCCAAGTCACCGCATCGCGATGGATCTGCCGCTGAGCATGGTTTTGCCGTCATTTTTCCGGTGCATGGCGATGCCGGTATTATCTGGCTGGACGGACGTGATCGCCTTGCGAAGCAAGATGGCGGCAAGCATAAGGGAAAATCCGGTAATTTTGCCTTGCGCTATACGCGCATTCATCGTGATGGTGGCATGGATAAGGAACAGGTAATTGATAATAGCACCTGCACCTGCTGTTGGCCGACTGTGGCTGTGACACCGGCAGGCCCAGTGGCCGCCTGGCGCGGCCGCACCGAGAACGAGATCCGCGATCATCGGGTAGCGCATTTGCACCATGGCAAATGGACAAAACCGGTACCACTGCATGGAGACGGCTGGGAAATTGCCGGGTGCCCAGTCAATGGCCCGATGCTGGCAGCACGCGGAATGCAAGTCGCGGCGGTCTGGTTTACCGCTGCGGACGATCATCCGCGCATACGCGCCGCATTCTCCACGGATGGCGGACAGAGTTTTAGCCAGCCCGTTGAGGTGGATAAGACAGATCCATTCGGACGTGTGGGTGTCGCATGGAGCGATGATCGCACCGCGGTCGTTTCATGGATCACTGCGGCGAACGCAGGTACCAGAAAACCCGGCCTGGCACTACGCAAACTGCATACCGACGGCTCGGCGGATCCGATCCAGCATCTCGGGGCAATCAGTGGCGGACGGGACACCGGCGTCCCGCAACTCGCTGCGTACGGGCAGGGTTTCGTCATGGCCTGGACGGGGGCAGCGCCAGATCACGGCATTGAGACAACATTTATTCCAGATGGCTCGGCTGGCTCAGTTCCTTTGCGCCGTTGATTCTCCCTTATCGCCCTCCGCCCAGACGCGCCGCTACACTACAGAAATACGCGGAAACGTGTGGACAAAGGAAAAAGTCCGGTGCGAAATAAATCGCTACCGGACCAGGGGTATCCTTCAGGGGAGGGCAAGAAGGGATACCCATAGGTATTCTCCTCTATTCCGGAAAAATCTCTGTTCGCTGTCCCACATAGAATAAAACAAATAAGCAATAAGCTTATTATTCCCACATCACATTGCAGTTTTTCTTTGCCGCCGCGGTGAGCAATTCGATCAGAGGCAACGCCCGGTATTCGAAACGCACAGCCTGATCGTCCCGTTCCTCGCCTTGAACATTGTCAGCCGATTCTGGCGTAGCGGCGGGCGTCGATTTTTCTGCCTCAATTGCGCCTTTCAAGCGATCAAGCGCGACCGGGATATCCTCGGCCAGTATTGCGCCGGGCACTGTCCCACTGTGCCCCATCATCTTCAGCAGGCGCTGTGCGACATCGCCAAACAGGGTGATGTCGGCGTAGGCGTCGCATTTGAATGTTGTCAGCATAGAACGTCCCGGTAAAAATTGTGGCAAATGAACTAGCGATCAAGATTACATGGGAAAAGTGCCATGTTGCCCGCGGTATACAAAAGCATCAGCCTCCCGGCTTTCACACCGCATACTCAAGCCTGCGTCGCCTGTTGCATGCAATACCCAGAACAAACAGGCCAGCCACGAACATGGCCATCATTTCAGGTTCCGGCACGGCGCTGGCAAAAGTCGCTGCGAGGATAGAATGGGCCCGGGTGGTAGGATGGAAAGTATCCCAATAAAGGAAACTGTCCGGATTGACACAAAGCGAGGAATCCGTCAAGCAGGCATTTTGTACATCGGTGAGGCCGTAATTGGACGGATTCGCGATAACGCCGTTCACGAAAGTATAAGTATCGAATTGAAATATATGGGCATCGGGAAATTGCGAGCTTACGTTCCCCAGTTGGCTAGCCAGTTCATTATTGAACACAATGGAAAACATGTGCGCATCCGCCTTTGCCGCGTTCCCATCGGCGACGACTGAGGGCGTGGCGCTCAAGTCCGGAAGATTGGGAATTAGAAAATTTCTCGCACCCGCCTCTGCGAGCACGCTTACATATCCCGCAATATTCTGGGCGGCAAGCTGGGACGCTGCAACTGTGGTCAAACCTTTGTGCGACAGATAGTCATTTGCTCCTCCCCACAAGAAATACAACGCGTCGGGATCGGCACTGCGATTCGAATCACTTATATATTGCCCCACTTCGTGGTTCATCCCCGGCAGCGGAAGTATGCCTGGAACAGGAATAGGAATAGGACCTGGAAGCAAGCTTCCCTTCTCGATTGCAGTGCCTCCATCGCCGTAGTTTCCGATACCCGAGGTGGCCCCTGCGATGGCATAGCTGTGAAAATTCGCAGCACCACTACTTACCGCTCCCGGAAAGAGAGCATCCGCCAGATACTCCGTGGCAACTTTTCCATTGGAAACGCGTCCGTCAGCATAAGGAGGACAGGGGAAAAAACAATTGTCCAATAATCTTTTATAGAGGCTCAGCTCGGCATACTGACTATTTCCCGCGTCCGAGAGGCTGTCGCCGAATGCATACAAACCGCTGAAAGGCGCCGCGCCAGCGTTGCCCCCCGCCAATAGCAAGGCAAAAAACGCGGCAAAAGACCCTTTTACGCTCATGATCAATCTCCCTCGTTAATTTGATAGCAGAAATCCCGCTCCGCTGATGGCAGTTATTGATTCATGCTAATAGGGAACTCGATTAGTCACGGTTTTTGATCAACAAACCTATCAAGACACCCAGTCCGATTGCCAGTCCAACCGTCCGCCAGGCATTTTCATGTACGTATTCATCGGTTATCCGTGCCGCAGTCCGTGATTTATCAACGACGGAATCTTCAAAATCCTGCAGATATTCCTTGGCATGGGTCAAGTTCTCTTCGATTTTGTCACGCAAAACCTGAGCTTTGCCTCCGCTCTCGCTGCTTACGGATCTCATCAATTCCTCGGTATCGTTAATTACCGAATGAAAATCTTCAATAAGCTTTTCTTTGCTTTCTCTGGCGGTATATTTTCCCATTGCATCCTCCATAAAAAAAAACAGTATAGCATCAGCGAAACTTCCCACCAACGCCCGGCCAGGCGCCATTGTCATACAGCCGGACAAGATCGGAGCCGCCACCCAAGAGTCTCATACTCTCTTTGTTTCCGCAAATCCGGTCTGTCTGGCACCGCACATACGGCACCTGAATTTCGGTGTAGCCTGCATCATCGAGTTCATTCCCCACTTCTGTCAACCATCTATAGAAATCGGTTGGAACCAAAAACAGCGAGGAGCCAATGTCATACCTGCATACCCCCAAGCAAAACCTTTTCCTGGCCGCTCTCCCCGAGGAGGTTTACGAGCGTCTGAAATCATGTCTTGAACTTGTTTCCCTGCCGCAGGGATGGGCAGTCTACGAGGATGGCGGGGAAATTGACCTTGTTTATTTCCCCACCACCAGTATTATTTCACTGTTTGCAATAACGGATGAGGGGGAATCAGAGAAGATTGCCGTTATCGGTAATGAAGGCGTATTCGGCATTGCCCTCCTTATGGGGAGAAAAACGGCGCCAAACCGTGCAGTGGTACAAAACAGTGGTTATGGTTACCGCCTTAAGGCAGCTAATCTGAGAAAAGAGTTCGAGCTTGGCAGTCCGTTACGCTATTTGCTACAACGTTATACGCAAAATCTGACCGCAAGAATTGCACGAACCACAGTGCATCCCATGCATTCGGCTTCCGGGACCGGTATTTCCATAACCGGCCCATCCCCTTCTCACATGGATACCCTGGTTACGCAAGCGCTACAACCCTCGAAGTGGATTGAATCAACACGTTCAGGCATGAACCTGCGCTCACCTCAGCGAGCAGCCTAGCAGCCTTTCTGACCTGAAGAATCGAAGCGAAAAAGAGACTGGGTAGGAAGGCCAATAATTATTCTATTGGCTAAAGAAGCGGTGATGAAATAGGCCTAGCCAGCCTTTTTGCAGCTGACTTCCTTTAAGTCCGACAGGCTGTGAGCCGGACTTGGGCAGTGTGCTGCAAGCGGTCGTCGACCAGAGCGACGACCAGGTCATGTTGCGTCACCCCATCAATCGTGAGGCTCTCCTCCCCCTCCCCGTCGGCTATCTGTACGACAGTGATGCGATAGACTGTTTCCCGATAGCGATAGCTCACCGTGAACGCCTCCCAATCCGTGGGCAGGCAGGGCTTGAAATACAGCTTGTTTCCCTCCAGAGTAAGACCCAGCAGTGTTTCCAGCATCAGGCGATACAGCCAGCCGGCGGAACCTGTATACCACGACCATCCACCCCGTCCGGTATGAGGAGATACGGCATAAACGTCGGCTGAAACCACATATGGTTCGGTTTTATAGATTGCCGCCGCCTCCGGCGTCCGCGCATGATTCACGGGATTAATCATCGCCAGCAATTCCCACGCTCGTCTGTGATCTCCCAACCCGGCGAAGGCCATCGTTGCCCAGATTGCGGCATGCGTATATTGGCCGCCATTCTCGCGCACACCGGGGACATAACCTTTTATATAACCCGGATTCAGGGCTGATTGATCAAAGGGTGGATCGAGCAGTTGAATCAATCCCGCGTCCCGCCGGACCAGATGCTGATCCACCGCCTCCATTGCCTGGCGCTGGCGCTCGCCGGCACCAGCGCCAGTCAATACCGACCAACTCTGCGCAATTGAGTCGATCCTGCATTCAGGATTGCTGGATGAGCCCAGCGGGGAGCCGTCATCGAAGAAGGCGCGGAGATACCAATCGCCATCCCAACCGTGGCGTTCGATATTCTTGCGCAGCAGATTCGCTTCCTTCTTGCAGCGCGCCGTAAAAACCGTATCGCCACGCTGCTCGGCAAGACTGGAAAATTGTATGAGCACGTCATACAGAAAAAAAGCCAGCCAGACACTCTCGCCACGCCCGTGGAATCCCACCAGGTTCATGCCGTCGTTCCAATCCCCGCTGCCCATCAACGGAAGGCCATGCTCTCCGAATCGCAAGCCGTGCACGATGGCACGTACGCAATGTTCATACAGGTTCGCAACCTGTTCAGAGCGAACCGGCAAGTCATAGTATGACTCCTCATCGGCACCGACCTGCCGGCCCTCAAGAAAGGGGATGGACTCCTCCAGCACATTGATATCGCCAGTGGTGGCAATATAACGGCATGCCGCCAAGGGTAGCCAGAGATAGTCATCCGAACAGCGGGTCCGCACGCCACGTCCTCCTGGCGGATGCCACCAGTGCTGAACATCACCTTCAATAAACTGGCGCGCCGCTGACCGGAGCAGGTGTTCGCGCATAAGCGCGGGCTCGGTATGAACAAGCGACATCACGTCCTGCAACTGATCACGGAATCCGAAGGCTCCCCCGGATTGATAGTAACCGCTACGGCCCCACAAGCGGCACGCAAGAACCTGATATACGAGCCAGCCATTGATCATTACATTGACCGAGGGATCAGGTGTTTCCACCTGTATAGCGCCGAGCGTATGCCCCCAATACCGATGCACGCTTCCCAGAACGTCATGCGCTGCGGTTGTTCCACGGAAGCGCTGCGCGAGCTTGACGGCATCATCGGTATCAGATCCGGCGCCCAAACGAAAGCATATCTCCCGCGACTGGCCATCCAGCAGATCGAATGGAATCCGGATAGCGCCACAGGGATCAAGCGCCGGGCCTACGCGCCCGGAAAGTAAGTCCGTGGACATCATCGCCGCCGGATTTCTGAAACCGCCATTGCGGCCAATGAATTCGGTTCGATCGCCGGTCACACTGCGTACCGTGTCATCGGCATCAAAAAAAGCAACGCGCCCCGAGAACTCGTTGCTGTAGGGATTGCGTGCGAGCAAGACGCCGCTTCCGACGTCGATCTCGGTAACGATATGCATCCTGCTTTTCTCCGGCAAATCACCCAATACCCATTCGACGCATCCGGTTGCCGAAAGCTTGCGCAACCTGCCGGATTCGTTGCGAACTTTCAATACGGCAAATTTTACCGGGGCATCGAGCGCCACATAAACCCAGAGTTCGGAAGTAATGCCGCGTTCAGTATGCTCGAAAACGCTGTAACCGAACCCGTGGCGCGAAACATAAGGCGTCGCTCCACGCTTGGGTAATGGCGCCGGCGACCAGAAATAGCCGCTTTCTTCATCGCGCAAGTAATAAACCTCCCCCCCAGCGTCGCAAACCGGATCGTTGCTCCATGGCGTCAAGCGGAACTCATGGGCGTTCTCGCCCCAAGTGTAGCCTTGGCCGCTCTCGGTGATAACGGTGCCGAATTGTGAATTTGCCAGAATATTTGACCAGGGGACGGGTGTCGTCTGATCCCGTCCGGTCGTTATGATGTATTCGCGTCCATCGGCGGTGAATCCTCCATACCCGTTGTCGAAGAGAAGCTCGCGGTGAGGGAGTGTAGCGTTTTGCACCATATCGGACTGGCGATCCGGCTCCCACCTCATGGGTGGAATCGGCAACTCCCCGGGAATCCGGCGCGTTATCTGCTCCGACAAATTGCCTTGACTGTCGAGAATAATCACGCGTGCAACGGTTTGCAGCAGGATACGATCCTCGGCGGCGATCTGCTCGGCACGACGGATGAAAATACCGCCCGGCCGATCAAGCACGTGGGCTTCGGTACTGCCAGCGACCAATCCCATGATGTGATCGTGTAGAAGCTGCCGATAACTCGAATGGTCCTCGTTCCAGATTATCAAATCGACAGTGAGCCCTTTCAAGCGCCAGTAGGCATGCGCCTGCACCAACTGCCGCACCAGATCAATGTTGGCCACATCGCTGATCTGGAGCAGCACAATCGGCAGATCGCCCGAAATGGCATACCCCCATAGCCCTGATTGATTGCGCTGATTCTTGCTCAATATGGCGCCATCGGCGCGAAGACAAGCATTGGCATAGAGCACCGAACCTGCCAGGCGGCCAAATAATTGAGCATCGGTCTCGGTCGCGTTGAGCTGCCGTAATACAACCAGACTGTGGGTCCATGCGAGATCAAAGACACGGTCCGACAAACGCGGATCCTGATACTTGTCCACCAGATTCATGACGGCATGACGAGAGTCGCCCGCTCCGGTAACGATATCGATCGTCACGGATTCTCCCGGTTTTATGGTGACGCGCCGCCGGATGGCTACGATCGGGTCCAGAACCGAGCCGGCGCTCCCGGAAAGCGGTCCCGCTTTTGTCATCGCCTGCGGATTGGATACATTATTCCCGCGTCCAATGAACGTCATCCGGTCCGTCTCATAGGAAACTGCCTCGCTACCGATTCCATGTAGCGTCATTAGATGAAACATCCAGGGTACCGGGTCGCTCTGGGAGCGAGGCCGCCGGCTGCAGAGAATCGCATACCGCTCGGGCAGTATTTCCGTCTGTACGAAGAGATTGCCAAATGCCGGCGCCTGAGCGTCGGCTGCTGGCGTCGACAGCACCACCTCGGCATAGGAAGTGACCTCAATGGTCCGGTGTGTCCAGGCACGATTGGTGACACGAACCCGGCGCAACTCGATATCATCTTCCGGCGATACCGTAATCTCGGTGTGAGTGTCGAAATCGAGGTCACGGCGGCGGAACTCGACACGTCCTTCAGAAAAGAGCACGCCATAACGCTTGGCTTCTTTTGATGTAGGCTGGTGCGTATTCGACCAGAACTCCCCACTCGCCATGTCGCGCAGGTAACAGAAGTTACCCCAGTTGTCGCATGTGCTGTCTTCCCGCCAACGGGTGACAGCCAGATCCTTCCAGCGACTGCTGCCACCGCCGCTGTTGGTGACCATGACATGATACCGGCCATTCGACAGAAGTTGCACTTCGGGAATAGGCGTGTTCGCGCTCGAAAGTATGCGCATTGGCATGTCCGGAAGCTCCTTGGCTACCCGGATATCGGGGAGTTCGGCAGCCTGTGAACGGAGAGCCGACGCCTTCGGGATCCTTTCCTGCAGCAACAGCATCGTTGCCTGAAACGATGGCTCGGATTCGAATCGCCGTTGCATGGGGCGATCCAGCAATACATATGCGAGGGAAAGCAGGCTCATGCCTTGGTGATGAGCCATGAACGAGCGCACCACGGCACGTGCTTCGCCGTGTCGCAGTCGTGACGGTGTGTAGTCAACCGCTTCATAAAAGCCGAATTTCCCGACAAGATCTTCTGAAGCAAGCTGCTGAAGATTGCTACACGCGACCTCGGGAGCGATCATCAAGGCGAGCATGGAAGCATAGGGTGCAATGACCAGATCTTCAGCCAGACCCCGTTTGAGTCCCAGTCCGGGAACGCCGAATGCACGATATTGATAATTGAATTGGACGTCGACAGCATTGTAGCCCGATTCCGAGATGCCCCAGGGCACCCCGCGTTCCTCGCCATATGCGATTTGCCGGTCAACCGCCGCTTTGTAGGTTTGGTCGAGAAGCGTGTTGTCGAATGTGGGCATCACCAGTAATGGCATGAGATACTCAAACATCGAACCGCTCCAGGACAACAAAGCGGACTCTCCTCCGACGGTTGTCAGCATGCGACCCAGAGCGAACCAGCTTTCCTGGGGCAACTCCTCCTGCGCGATCGCAACGAAATTGCACAGTCTGGCCTCCGAGGCGAGCAGGTCGTAATAGCTTGCATCGAGCCGGCGTTCGCCGGCATTGTATCCAATGGCAAGTTGCCGTTGCGCATGGTTGAACAGGAAACCATATTCCATCCGCGACATTTCACCTGTTAACAGCACAAGATGTTCGAGCGTATCCAATTGATGGCGCGCACGCTCATTCCCTTGCGCGGCAAGAAACCTCAGTGAAGGAATTTCCGCCGTATGCGCCGCGTCTGGCATGTCGGTCTTCGGAGCGGGCAACACGACTTGCGATATGAGACCGGTAAATTCGGCAAGTATATCTTCACATTGCCTGTTCAAAATCTGTGCCCATTCATGAGCGTCGCCAGTGCCAGCAGCGGATTGCCCTTCGGCAATCTCATGGATCACCCTCCTGGAGCATACAACCAACTGGTCAAGCTCGACTCTTGCACTTGCGATCGTGAGAGGATGAGTGCCGGCCGCTGCGAAGAGCGCCTGTTTGAACTGCGTCAGCGAACTCGCGGGAGCGCCGGCGGCTTTCTCCAGAATCCGGAGCGTATCGTTCAGTCCCAGAAATATCTGTTCGCCAATAATTGGGGCATCCGCAACTTCCAGCAATCCTGCGCGTAGTGTCAGCAGATGGCCCGCGAGGTTACCGCTATCCACTGTGGAGATGTAGCGCGTCAACGGCGCCCGTGTTTCCGTGTCGTACCAGTTGTAAAAATGACCGGCGTGCCGTTCCAGCGCTTCCATCGACTGAAGCGTATTTGCCGTACGATCAATGAGCTGCCCTACTCCGATGTAGCCAAAGTCGTGGGCGGCGATATTGGCCAGCAGCGCCAGGCCCATGTTGGTCGGTGATGTACGATGCGCGATCGTCGCGACAGGATGCTCCTGGAAATTATCCGGCGGAAGCCAATGATCCTTTGGACCAACGAAAGTCTCGAAGAAAAACCATGTCCGGCGTGCAACCTGACGCAAAAAGTGGATTTGCCCGATGGTCAATTCCGCGCTTCGCGGGGGAAACGGCTGACTTATCCACCAGGCAATGGCGGGAGAACCTGCCCATAATAATAACACCGGCAATGCGACGATTAACGCAAGCGGTTCCGTCATCGCGATTCCAATCATCCCGGCAATGGCAGTTGCCGGGCCCACCCACATTGTTCGAAAAGACATCCCGAGACCGACAGATCCCTTGTCAACGATCACCGAATCGGATTCGCGTTCAACTTCGCGGGAGGGATTCCATTCGAGAAGCCGGCGGTGTGTGACCAAAAGCCTTATATGAGTTCGTACAATCGCGTCGAGGCTGAAATAGGCTTCATAGGGAAGGCACACCAGTACAAATAATATTTGCCCGAAATGCCGCCCCGCCGCTCGTACAGTGGTAATCATATGCTGCCGCAGCGGCATTTCCGAAGGCTTATGCAGCAGATCCGAAATAATGGTTATCACGGCAGGGATAGCGAGCACGCCTATGACCGCTAGCGTCCAGAACCATGCGTGGGGAAGCGCCACCCATCCCAGCAGAAGGAGCAGTGTCAAGGCCGCCGGAACAAGACTGCGCCGCAGGTTATCCAGCAACTTCCACCGCGACAACGCCGATAGTGGATTCGGATGGTGGTCCGCATCCATTCCCGGAACACGCCACAACAGCCAGGTGGCGAGTTGCCAGTCTCCCCGAATCCATCGGTGGCGGCGGCTCACATCCGCGCTGTAACGCGAAGGAAATCCCTCATACAACAGGGCATCACTCAACAAACCCGAGCGGGCATAACAACCCTCGAGAAGATCGTGGCTTAGAATCCGGTTCTCGGGAAGACGATTGCAAAGTGCTTGCTCGAATGCATCCACATCATAGATACCCTTGCCCACGAACGAGCCTTCATAGAATAAATCCTGATAAACATCGGAGACAATTCGCGTATACGGATCTACCCCGGCTTCGCCACCGAAAAGCCATGCATATCGCGACCGGTTTGTACTCGATAGACTCACCGCGACCCGCGGTTGCAGAATTCCATAGCCCTCGGTCACGAGCTTGCAGGTTCCATCCGCGCAAGTTGTGTCAAGTCGTGCGCGATTCAACGGGTGAGCCATTGAGCCGACAAACTGATACGCCGCTTCTCGTGGCAATTGGGTATCGGTATCGAGCGTGATGACATATTTCACTTCGGACAGTTCGGCTATATTGCCGACGACCAGGGAGAACGCATCGCTTCCCGCACCACGCAGCAAAGCATTCAAATCCGCGAGTTTCCCGCGTTTGCGCTCATGACCCATCCAGATCCGTTCCAGCGGATTCCAGCGGCGGGGGCGATGAAACAGAAAAAACGGGCCATTAGTGCCGCCGGTCGGCAAGCCGGCTGCGGCAGCCATGTCATCCTCAGCCACACTGGGATATTTTTTATTCAACTCTTCGATACTTGCGCGTGCAAGCTGCAATAAAGATTCGTCTTCAGGCAGCGTTTCCCGGTCCGCATCCTGGAAATCAGTCAATAAACCAAAAAAAAGATTATCGTCGCGATTGGCCAGAAATCTGACTTCAAGCGCTTCCACGAGATTCGGAACGTCGGAATTGTTCGTCAGCAGGGTCGGGACCACTACCAGGGTACGAAACGCCGCGGGTATTCTCGCGGAAAAATCCATACGGGGCAGCGAATGGGGCGCTACCAGTAATTGAGTCGCCCAATTTACCAGCGCTACGGCCAGTTGGCTCGCCGCAAGAAGCGACAGTACCCCCACCGCCCCCAGTAGCCATTTGTTTGCGCCGCCGGCATACGCCTCGAGCAAAAGCCCACCCGTTATACTCGCCGTTATCAAGACGATCGCGCCAACATAAAAGAAAAGCGGATGCCGGCGGCCGGCACGCGAGAGTTTTTCCGGGATTGACAAGCGTACCTGTGCCGCCTGTTCGAGGTCGGGCAGGCCTATGTCAATCAGGTAGAAACCAACGTGCGACCTGGCATCGCCATCATTCTTCGCCGCGCCGTTTCGTGCCAACTGGAGCGCATGGCGCGCCACTTCCACTTCCGGAATGGAACTTGCCTTGGCCAGGCGCTCCACGGCATGCCGATAGTGATCACGGGTGGCAAAATCCATTCCGCCATAGACGCCCTTCGGATCTTCTCGCAACGTCTGTTCGACAACACTGATAGCTTCGACAAACTCGCGCCAATCAATAGCGCCCAGCATGCGCAGGCTATTAATGCTGTTGGAGATCGAAACCTGATCAGCCGCCTGTTGCTGATTTCCAATGTGCACCATTTGCTCAATCGTTTGATTCGACTCGGCAAGCCGCTGTTCAATCCAGTTCAGGGGCAGCGCCAGCGCGGGCCCCTGTCCCTGCAACCGCCGCGCCAGTTCCGAAATGAATGGCGTGGTCATTGGCGGATCGGACCGAGCCATATCCGCAATGACGAGAACCAGACTCTTGGGATCTTTTTCAGCGATCTTAGTGATCTCGTCAGCCCAGACGCCCGCAAGATTCCGGTCGATCCTCCCGGCCGCCACATGAACCCCCACGCGACGCAGGTTTTCAAGGAGTGACAGCCGCAGCATGATTGGGATCGCCCATAATTCCCCCAATTGCAGATTGGCAACAGCCTGGTACGCCATGACAAAGCGCCTGAGGCTCTCCGTATCGACCCTGCCATCTCCATGCGAGATCGCCTGCAGAGCAATATCATATACGCGTGGAAGATTGGCCGATGGCCCGCGCGCGACGAGAGGCAATTCACGGCTGTAACTCTTGGGAAGGTGACGCTTGGCGATGCGAATCTGCTCTTCTATCAAATAGAAATTGTCGAAAAGCCATTCGCCCGCCGGTGTAAGCGGCTTATCCGCGGTAACCGCTTCGGTCAATACATTACAAATATTGAACAGCGTACTCTCGTTCTCATCCAGACGCGCCAGGAGCTGATCCGTACCACGCGCCGATGATAATTCGTGAGAAGCCGCGAGAATTCCACCATACAATTCCATCTGATCGGCGCTGAATAGCTCGGACCGCAGAGGTAATTCCTCGCCAAGCCGCACGCTTGGTTTTCCGATTTTACGAAACCTGGCGGTAACGGAGAGTAAAAGCTCGGAAACCGTCATGTCTCTATTGATCCACGGATTTAAGAAACCGAAGCAAGGAGGCTGGATGTGAATTGATTTTGAAGGCCAATAGCGATTCTATTAGCTGAAAAAGTGTCAAAATATGGATCGGCCAGACATTTTTGCAGCCGATTTCCTTTAAACTCGACAGGCTGCCAGCTTTCAATTGAATTTCTCCAGGTTGCCGCGATGGCTATGGGTATTTCGTATGTCGCGGCCTTATTTTGATTCAGGGGTTGTAAAATCTTGGCCGGCGTGTGAGGTGTCGTTGACTGGGAGCGGATGAAAAGAAAAATACTATTCTGGAAATAATTACCAAGGCCTCTCTTGCAAGCCGCAAATCTTCCATAGGGGGATTACCGCCTAACCTCCATGGATTTTTATTTCACCTGCATTTCATTCTTTACCGATTTCACGCCGCTGACACGTTTTGCGAACGCAGCCCCGATACCCAGCCCGTTACAACACGAAAACGATGATAGGGCTTAGCTCATCCATAGTATGTACGCTATCGCACAAAATGGACACTCGATAGGAGATAGTATGCCGGGGAAGTGCTATTATAATTCGCACGGGAGGCGGTCTAGCGGCAGAAATAAGGAATCGGCATATGCGGAATCCCTTGATTCCATTTTGGACCGCCCCGGCCGCGCTTAACTTTTACAGTCCACTGTAAGCTAGCAAATGCCCAGTTCCTGCCAACATCAGCCCATCCAGAACCAGCTCCTCGCTGCGCTGCGGACGACTCAGCTCGAACGTTTGGCGTCTCATCTGGAGCTGGTTCATATGCCGCTTGGGGACGTTCTGTGTGAATCTGGCGGCCGTCTTCATTATGTGTACTTTCCAACTTCGGCTATCGTCTCCCTGCACTACATCCTGGAAAACGGAGCCTCTTCCGAGATCGCGGGTGTGGGTAACGAGGGTATGCTCGGTGTTTCACTCTTCATGGGAGGCGAAACCACACCTAGTTGGGCCACCGTGCAAACGGCCGGGTATGGCTACCGCATGAAAGCCGGGTTAATGCTGCAGGAGTTCAATCAGGCAACGCCTATTCAGCGCTTGCTGCTGCGTTACACCCAGGCGCTGATGACGCAGATCTCCCAGACCGCGGTATGCAATCGCCATCATACGATCGAGCAACAGTTGTGCCGCTGGTTGTTACTAACGCTGGACCGGTTAGGGTGTCAGGATTTGACCATGACGCAGGAATTGATTGCCAGCATGCTCGGTGTGCGGCGCGAGGGAATTACCGAAGCCGCCGGTAAATTGCAAAACGCCGGAATGATTCGCTATCGTCGCGGCCATATCATGGTACTTGACCGAGCTGGACTGGAAAAACACGTTTGCGAGTGCTATCACGTGGTAAAAAAAAAATTTGACCGTCTATTTTGGGATGTGCGGAAATTCTAGCCCACATATTTTTACCAGATCGCGGAATGAAGACTCGTTACAAGTAGATTCACGTTTACTGGACCACGCCAATGCTGAACCTATCGGCACGAGATAGGGAAAGATGCTTGAACCACCCATCAGCGCCTGCGCAGCTGACGGCAAAAATTCGGCTTGACGCTATTGCTCGACGCCATTATTCATGATGTTTGCGATAATTTCCCGGCCGGCCTGGTGAAATACCCAGGCAAGCCGCCATTTCATCTCTTCTTCCCTTCGCCTCTCGCGGCACATTGTCACTGAAGTGCTCCATTCGCCTCCTGATCTTCCTCCGGCGCCCATTCACTTGCAATCAAAAATGGAATGTGTGCGCTGACGTACCGACCGCACCAGCTGATAAAAACTAAGATTCAATCAGGAAATTCGCAGGGAGTCGTTCTACATATATGTCAAATGACTCCCTCGGCATTCTTTGAGTCATAAATCCCGCCGGCCATGAGAACTCGTTCCAAAAAAATATTGGTTACCTTCGCCGCGATATTCGCAATCGTTGTGATAACCATTTCCCTGTTCGACTGGAACATGCTGAAGCCATATATCGAACGACAAGTTTCCGAAAAAACCGGTCGCGAATTCGTAATTAGGGGTAATCTCGACGTCAATTTGTTCTTCAACCCGAAAATTAGCGTTGAAGGACTCTCGCTTGCCAACGCCGATTGGGGCACCGGGCAGCCAATGTTCGATATTGAGAGACTCTCATTCCGCATTAATCCATGGAAACTGCTCTGGGGGGAGATCGTTCTGCCGGAATTATCGATATCGCAACCGAAAATCCTCCTGGAAAAAAACCTGGATGGAAAGCGCAACTGGGTTCTGAAAGAGGAGGAAAAGGAGACGGAATTGCCAAAAATCGGCAAGCTCACCGTTGATCAAGGTACGCTCATCTTTCGCGATCCGAAGACCGATACCGACATCACCGCAAGGATAGCGACTGATTCAGCATCAACCGATGCACGGGAAACACCCATCAATATAGTGGCTGAAGGCAAATTCACGAGTTTGAAATTTACCTTCCAAGTCCACGGGGGGGAAGTGATATCGCTCATGGACAAGAGCCACGCCTATCCTGTCCAGGGAAATGTCCAGATCGGAACCACGCATGCCACGTTCGACGGTACGATTACCGGACTCCAAGCATTGTCAGCAATGGATTTGAAATTGGAAGTGTGCGGTGACGATCTATCAGCGCTTTATCCGATAACGGGAATTGTGATTTTCCCTTCGCCCCCATACCGAATTTCAGGAAGACTTCAGCACCAAAAAACCGAGTGGTCTCTAAATGAGTTCACCGGAGAGGTGGGCACGAGCGATCTGGGCGGGCATATTCTTTTTGATACCGGAGGCAAACGTCCGATGCTGCGTGGAGAAGTCGTATCGCAACTTCTCGACCTGGAAGATCTGAGCGGATTTATCGGAGCAAGAAAAGGTCCTCAACCGCAAGACAGTCCGGCGGAGAAGCAGGAGAAAAAAGCCTCGAAGGCAGCCCAGCGTCACCGTATGCTACCCGATCAGGAGTTCAGCGTCGAGCGACTGCGCGCAATGGACGCTGACATTAAGTTCACTGGGCAATCTATTCGCAACAAAGACTTGCCGGTCAAACATCTGACAACACACACCCGGATCGACAATGGCCTAATGAGGCTTAACGCTGATTTCACGGTCGCGGAAGGTAGTATCAATGCTAACGTAACAGTGAATGCCCGCGACGATCCCCCCGTCGCAGAGGCCAGAGTCGATGTCAAAAGATTACAGTTGCCAAAACTGCTTCCCAAGATGGAACTCACACATGACAGTCTGGGCCTGATCGGTGGCAGAGCGAGTATTAAGAGCCAGGGGAAATCCGTAGGCGCGCTTTTGGGGTCGGCCGATGGCCGCTTTGGACTGATAATGTCTGGAGGTCAAATCAGCAATATGATGCTGGAAATCGTAGGACTCGATGGGGCCGAGATTCTTAAATTCCTGGTGATTGGCGATAAAAATGTAAAAGTGCGTTGTGCCGTGGCCGATTTCGACATAAAAAAGGGCATGATGAAGAGCGAGGCTTTTGTCATTGATACAACTGATACCAATATTCTGGGAGAAGGCCAGATCAGTCTTGCCGAGGAAACCATAAAAATGAAACTGTCTCCCGAGCCTAAAGACTTCAGTATCGTAAGTTTCCGTACCCCGATTCATATTTCCGGCACCTTCAAGGAACCCACAATTTATCCGGACAAAATGCTGGCTATACGCGTCGGCGCGGCGGTACTACTGGGTGTTTTCGCTACGCCGGTTGCTTCACTGATTCCGTTGATCGAAACAGGCCCCGGCGAGGATCACAATTGCAGGGCATTGATTCTCTCGGTGAAAAAACCGCTTCCCGGGAAGCAAAATGCTCAGGTTGAGAAGAAAAAATAAGCCCGGATAATCCATTAGGACGCGAGATGACGGCGAGACAGCTTTGACGGTTGGGAGAAGTCGCCGGGCAAACGGCGAAAATGGCCGCAACCTGACCGCAGCGCTCGCATAGGCTTGAAGAGCCGCCTATTGGACGCCTAATGGATTATCTGAATCCATTGGCTCGCTGGTATGTGTGCCAGCGAACGGAATGATAACGGCAATTGATGGAAATTAATCGTGAGCGGCTTTGCCGCCACCATGGAAACAGGCGCATGAATATTTGATCATGACTGTATCGAAAATAGATATCAGGAGGCACATCATGCCAAGAGGCGATAAATCATCCTACACGGATAAGCAGAAACGGCAGGTGAAACATATTGAAGAAGGATATGAGAAACGCGGCGTTTCTAAAGAAGAGGCGGAGCGGCGTGCCTGGGCAACTGAGAACAAAATATCCGGTGGCGGAAAAAAATCCGGCTCAGGCAGGGATTCCAAGAAATCCTGATGTCTCTTATCCAAAATTCCACTTGTTTTTTTGGGCAGGAGAGAGAATTCGCGATAGAAAGTTAGATGCCTTTTCCACGTGCCATAAACATAAGAAGAGCCCTGGTTAGGCGCTGTGGCGTCAGGTAAATACAAGATGCTGGCCACCCCCAGGTAGCTCTCTATATGGGAGAAGTAGTAAAGCCTGGTGGTCTGAGGTAAGCTATGCGTTATTCGATAGCAAAAAATATTGACGGCTCGATTGTCATTTTTGCTCTGGCTGTAAATCAGGTATAACGGGCAACACTCATATTTTACCCAGATTGAAATCCCATCCTGATCTCATCCTCAATCCGCGGACTAAGAAAGCAGGAGCATGAAGTATGTTCAATTTAGGGTCCAAGGAACCTGTAATAGCGAAGGCGAGGACATTAATCGAGCGTCCTCCGGCCGATATATTCAGGTATTTGGGCGATGGATTCTTTGAAAATTATCCGAAATGGTCCCCTGAGGTCATTGAACTTGAATGCATCACCGATGGCCCGGTGAAACTGGGAACGATAGCAAGGCAAGTACGTATTGACCAGGGGCGCCGCTCGGAAACAAAATTCACCATCAATATTTATGAACGGGATAAACGCTTGGGCTTCGTCGGTGTTTCAGATCCTTTTCTCTGCATCTACGAGTTGCGGGAGATTAATTCCGGCACGGCTGAATTGATCTTTACTTTTGAATTGAGTGAAATCCAGCTATTTATGCGTCCCTTCGAGAAGCTGATCCGCGTGGTGGTTCAAGAAGGCGCCGAACGCACGGTGAGAAACCTGAAACAATTAACCGAAGCCAGCAAGGCGGTTTCACCAAATCCTCCACGTCCCTAAATTATCCAGGAGAAGAAAATGACCTTTGTGGTTGAAAAAGACCCCGGATTGATTCCTCAAATCCTATCCCAAATACTGGATGGCTCCATTAATGGCATCACGCTGGTGGATCCGGATCAGGAAGATATGCCTATCGTCTATGCGAACAGTCAATTCACGGCCATGACAGGATATTCCCAGGAGGAAATTCTCGGACGCAACTGCCGTTTTCTGCAAGGGAATGATCGGGATCAGGAAGCGCGTTTTGCGATAAAGCAGGCGATCGAAAATTGCCAGCCTGTCGAAGTCACGATTCGCAATTATCGAAAGAATGGAGAACTTTTTTTTAACCATCTGGCGCTCACCCCGCTTCTCGATGGAGAGAAAAGACTTATTTATTATCTCGGCATCCAGTATGACGTAAACCGGAACCGTGAAATGATCTCCAAGCTTAGCATGCGACAGGAAGCGGATACTCGGCGATTGCTGGCTTCATTATTGCCAAGACCCTGATATCAAGGCACGTATCAAAGTATTGTGCGGACAAAAAATCGGCGTACGGGTCAAACTCGCATGAGTGTTGTCATATGAATGTGTATAGCCGGGTTATTCAACTACATTAAGAGGTTTTTATGGCTCAGGAAACGTCTGCAAACATTCAACGGCCCCGGTCGGATGACCGGCCTTTATGGGATGTCGCGTTCGCGGTTTACGGATATCCGGCGCTACTGATAGCCCACAGGTTGAAGGTCTTTGCATTGCTTGAAGAGGGAGGCCGGACACTTCCCGAGATCTGCGACATGCTGAGCATTCAGCGCCGCCCGGCCGAGGCTATCTTGACGGCAGCCACGGCGTTGGGTTTTCTTTCACTGCAAAACGGCTGTTATTCTCTTACCGCACGCTCGGAAGACTACCTTCTCGAAAGGAGCCCCTACTATTTCGGTTTCTTCTGGGACATGATGATCGATAATTCCCAGGTATTTTCCTATGCAAGCCTGGAACAGGCAGTACTCACAAATTCTCCTCAGGCCTATGGGGGCGGCGATATCTACAAGTCTCATGACGAGCAGGCGGAGCTCGCGCGGAGATTCACCCGTGGGATGCACAGCATCAGCATGACATTGGCCACTACGTGGCCAAGTACCCTGGAACTTGACCGTCATCGCACGATGCTCGACATTGGCGGGGGTTCAGGCGCTCACTCGATCGGAGCAGCGTTGAAATTGCCGGGTTTACATGCGCTGGTTCTGGACCTGGATCCGATATGTGAGGTAGCTCAAGAGTTCATTGCCCGGCACAACTTACAGGACCGCATAAAAACCCATGTTGCCGACATGTGGAACGACCCGTTTCCTGAAGCCGATCTCCATTTCTACTCCAACATCTACCACGATTGGCCCGCAGAAAGAGGTCAGTTTCTCACGGAGAAAAGTTTCAAGAGTCTGAAGCCCGGTGGACGTATTATCATCCATGACGTAATCTATAATGACGAAAAAACCGGTC
The DNA here is from genome assembly GCF_900101945.1 of Nitrosospira sp. Nsp13. NCBI lineage: Bacteria > Pseudomonadati > Pseudomonadota > Betaproteobacteria > Nitrosomonadales > Nitrosomonadaceae > Nitrosospira > Nitrosospira sp. Nsp13. The sequence continues at coordinate 60,255 of NZ_FMVD01000015.1, forward strand.
CTTTTGCGCCTGCGGCGTATAGCATGCTCATGATGGGATGGACAGAAGGGGCGTCATACTCAGGCCCCGAATTATCGAAAATGCTGAGGGATGCGGGATTTGATGACGTACAGGCCTACCCCGCTTTTGGGCATTACTCTATTGTTACCGGTATCAAGCCTTAACTCCCTATACCCTCTGAAATTTCCGTTAACGTACGATTCAAATATTGTCATCCGGGCCCCTGGGCGGCATTCGTCTCACGAAATTGAAACAGTCCCAGGACTCGATGGTCTAACATCAAATCTGCTCCAATCAACTCATCATGACTGATTCAATAAAAACTTTGACTTACGGCATAGTAACGGTTCTGCTGTCCCTTGCGATAAGTATCGGGCTGGTTCATGCGGAAGAGGACCATGGCAAGAAGGCCAAGGAACATTTGGAAGAGGCGATTAAGAGTGGAAAGGAAGGTAGTACGAAAGGTATCCTCAGCCACAGCGAAGAAGCCAGAAAGGAATTGATCGAGCAGAACAAGGATCACCCTTACACCAATCTTCAGAAACCCATATACGGCGAGCATCAGAAGGCGGAACACGATAAAGAAGCCTTCGAAGAAATCGAAGAAGCCATTGAGGAAGCTAAAGAAGGCCATACCCAGGAAGCTGTTGAAGCTGTGGAGAGAGCCTCCACTCATCTGCGTGAGAAAGAGCAATCCAAATAAGCAGGCCCCCAAAAAAACAGCTCACCGTGCACGCTCACCCGGATCGCAGCAACTCATCGTCCTCTTATTCTAGTGTCACTCGGCTTGACTGGATGCCCCTCCGCCCGGTTTGAATCCTAATATTTTCATCGCCGGCAATATCGACTGCCGGGTGGCGTCATAGTCTGCCCAAGGCTCATTACCTTTATCGAGGCGTTCATGAATATTGGAGGCCGACCAGTGGCTGGGGCTCGTAAGCGACTCCAGCTCTTCCCATGCCACAGGCACGGATACACCCAAACCCTCACGGGCACGAACTGACCAGGCAGACACGGTAGTAGCACCAAAACCGTTGCGCAGGTAATCAATAAAGATCTTTCCAACACGGTTACGCGGTCCGCTTTTTGACACGAAACGCTGCGGGATCGTCCTGGCAAGATGCTGAACAATCGCTTGAGAAAAATCTTTCACCGTTTCCCAATCGCGCAGCCTCTTGATTGGAACGGCAATATGTAAACCTTTTCCTCCGCTGGTTTTAAGAAATGACCTTAATCCCAACTCGTTAAGAAATATGCGAACTAGCTGTGCTGATTCCTGGATAAGCTTCCACGTCACCCCCTCGCCGGGATCGAGATCGAATGTTATTCGATCGGGCTTGCCGATGGCATTCTTTGTGGCATTCCAGGTGTGAAACTCAATGACGTTCATTTGAGCGGCTGACAGCAGGCCTTCAGCCGTTGAAATTTCAAGCAATGGCTCATGCCCGGGATCCAGCGCTGGATCGAGCTGATTAACCCCCGGCATATTCTCTTTCTCCCAGTGTTTCTGGAAAAATAACTGGCCCGTAATACCGTCCGGCGCGCGCACCAATGATACCGGTCTTCCCTCAAGATGCTCCAGCATTAAAGGGGCAACCAGCGAATAATAACGAATGAGTTCCATCTTGGTGAATCCAGTGGATGGATCGATTACGCGCTCGGGATGAGTAACTCGCAAAGAGGCGGGAATTGAAGTCATTATCGCGGGTTTTTCTGTAATGGGATGAACCGGCTTCTCACGTGTAATGGCTGCCGCTTTCTTATCGATACGCAAACCATGAAAAACCGAGTGACGTATCCGGCCATCCCGCGTCCATTCGCCGAAGGAAACCTCCGCTACGAGCGTCGGCATAACCCAATGGGCCTTCCGATCGATATCGGCGGCTTCGTTGAAAGGACTGCGCATCGACCCAATTTCTTTTAACTTCGCTTTAAGTTCGTGAAGCGTCTTATCACTAAAGCCCGTACCCACATTGCCGGCATATTGGAGCTTTTTGTCATCATCGTAAAAACCGAGCAAAAGCGAACCTAGTCCTACGCGCGAGCCTTGTGGACTGGTATAGCCTCCGATCACGAATTCCTGCCGTTGCCCACACTTGAGTTTTATCCAGTCAGAGGAACGGCGGGAGACGTACGTCGAGGTCTTGCGTTTACCGATAATGCCTTCCAGTCCCATGTGGCATGCCGACGCAACGATATCACCGGCCGGGGCATCAAAAGTTTCACTGAAGCGCACCGGATCCGGAGTCGATTTCTCAAAGAATGTTTTCAGAAATGTACGGCGTTCGGTGACGGAAACACCCCTCAAATCGTATCCATCATAAAACGGAATATCGAACAGATAGTAGACGATGCCCTGCGTCCGCGAGCTATCGAAGGCATTCTGCAAGGCCTGGAAGTCCGGAATGCCGTTTTCGTCCGGCACAACGATTTCACCATCCAGCCACCCCGATCTCAGACCCATTTTGCCCAATGCCTTTACCAAGTCAGGCAGCTTATGGGACCAGTCGTTACCGTTACGCGTGAGCAACTGAATCTTCTTACCCTCGATCCTGCATAGTATTCGATAACCGTCAAACTTGATTTCGTATACCCAATCGGCCGGTTGAGCAGGAAGGCTATCCACAAGCGTTGCAAGCTGGGGTTGCAGGGTTGGAGGAAGAGTGGCTTTAACGGCGTTTTCAGGCAGGCCCGCGGCATATTTCTGTTTTTCCGTCGCACTGGCTGCCGCTGGCTTGGTAGCTTCTTTTAAACGATGAGATTCCAGTCCGGCGACGCTATCGGGCAACTCATCCACAACACTGTACTCTTTTGATGAACGAACATACTCATCCTTCTCTTTGATAAGCAGCCAGGGCTCCTGTTTTCCCTCCTCCTTGCCTTTCATGCGAACCAGCGTCCAGTGACCTTTCAGTTTGTGTCCGCGAAGTTCAAATTTCAGCTTGCCGTCGCTATAGCCCTTGCGGGGATCCTGAAGAGGAACCCAGATTCCCTTGTCCCAAATGATAACCTTACCCGCCCCGTACTGTCCGGCTGGAATTCGGCCCTCGAAGCGGTTGTAGGAAACAGGATGATCCTCAACATGCATTGCCATCCGTTTGTCGCTGGAATCATAGCTGGGCCCCTTAGGAATGGCCCAGCTTTTCATTGTTCCATCAAGCTCCAGTCTGAAGTCATAGTGCAACCGGGTTGCCCAGTGTTTCTGCACGACAAACGACAACGCCGCTTCATTTGCCTCAGCGTCTTTACCAGTTTCGTCCGGTTCGGGTGTTACTGAAAAATTACGTTTTTCCCGGTAGGCTTTGAGTGACTTCCGCAGCGCCATACTCATATTGTACGGCGCTTGGGTGCCCCGCCGGTTCGGGTTGATACGTGCATATCCTTCACGGGTTTTCTGACTGACGTTTCGTCATGATTATCGTCCTTGGCTCCCCCTTTTCTCAGACTTCGCTGGAGCAGTTCGGTAAGGTCGAGAATTTGCGCCCCGCCAGCGGATGTTTCCGCCTGCTCAGGTTGAACCACAGGCTGGATGTCGCCGGTTTCCGCCTTTTGACGTACGAGCTTCATGATCTCATCCTTAAAGGAATCCCGATATTCTTCGGGATTCCACGCCAAACTCATATCATTGATCAGTTGCTCGGCCATTTTTAATTCTTTTTCAGTAATAGCTGATGCTTTCATGCCTTCAGCGGGAAGATCCAAATTTTCCCAACTGCGAATTTCATTACCCCAGCGCAGTAAATTCAATACCAGCACCGGACCTGATGGGATGAGCGCAGCCAAATGCTGCTTGGTTTGAATGACCACACGCGCAATACCAATACGCTGAGTCTTGTGAAGAGCTTCACGTAAAAGCGCGTAGACTTTGGCGCCCTTATTGATCGGCGCTACAAAATAGGGGCGTTCCAGGTATAAAAATGGGACATCCGTATGAGAGACAAATGTTTCGATCTCGATTGTTTGCGTAGCCTTTGGATAAGCTGCCGATATCTCCTCCTGGCTCAGAATGACATATTGGCCATCTTCATATTCGATTCCCTTGACGATATTTTCCTTGTCGACCTCTTTACCTGTTCTTTTATTAATACGCTTATAACCCACCGGATCCATGGTGCGTATATCCAGCCAATCAAAATCAAGCCCCTCCTCCGACGTTGCGGAATGAAGCGCTACGGGTATATGCACCAGTCCGAAGCTGATAGCGCCTTTCCATAAGATCCGATTACCTGAGGTAGTCATGATTTATGCCAGAAAAAATAATTCAAAATTATGCCGTTTCGTAATTTGGAATTAGCTTTTATAGGCAGAGCTTTCCGGAGAATCGCGAAGCATCTACCATCGCCGGTATACGGCCGGCGCTGGCTACTCACTCTGTACCCGGAAGTGTATTTTTCCCTACATTCCTTTCATTGTATGTGCGATTGCACACGGACCAGCTATCATGGATCTATATTCGATTAACCGTCAGTGGCGATTCATTCCCTGAATACCACCGGCGAGCCCCTTGTGTCATGTTTTAAAACAATCAAGAATGGTTGACGGAGAGAGTCTCACCCGTCATTTGATCAAACACACGCCCATGAGAAATACAAACTGATATGGATTATTTTTCCCTAATACAATGGCCTGCAATGGTGATCAACATATTGTCTGTCTGGATGCTGACTTCTCAATCCAAAGGTAAACGCCACGCTGGATTTTTACTTTCTCTCCTTAGTAATCTCTTATGGATTATCTGGGGGTGGCATGTACAAGCTTTTGCAGTTCTGGGTCTTCAGATTGCACTGGCCACCCTCAATATCCATGGCGTGCGTAAAACGGAAAGTAATGCGTAGTCAGTAGGCAGCGGCGCCGATGGCAAATTTGAAGCTCGTTCCATAGATTATGTGGCACGAGCCTGGATGTATAAAGGGAAAAAACGGGGGGTTGCCGAACGGATCTTCGATCGATCCATGAAAGCTAAACCTGGAATATGTGATGTCGATGGATACCATTTTCGCTGAAAATGTTCTGAAATCTCGGGTGATTACCGAGTCGCTTCTGCATTCCCTAGCCTATATGGATAACCGCTCTTATTAGCTGGGAAAGCATATGGACCGGCCAGATGCTTTTGCAGCCGATTTCCTTTAAGTCCGGCAGGGTTAGGCTCTTTCAAATATAAAACAGGTTTCCCCCCAATTTCTGGTAGTTTTGAACTTCACTTTGAAGCCTGCCTGTTCCAATAGCTTTACCGCTTCCTCCTGCTCTTCAAGAGTTCCCAGTTCAACGATCACGGATCTGACATTCGGGTTTCTGAGGGTATTCTCCGCACCTTTAATAATGGAGATCTCGATACCGTCGACATCTATCTTGATATAGTTGGGACAGGGCAGCCCCCACTTGTCGCATAAATCGTCCAGCGTTACGCCGAACATGCCCTGGATATGGCTGGCCGGTCGTTTCATGGTCTTCAAGTCTTCTTTCCCGAACTGCGAACGGTTCCCACCTGCGCTGAATTTCGGAATATACAACTTGGAGAACTCGCTGACCCCTGATATGGCAACGCCATACGCGGTAATATTCTTCTCAAGTTTATTGAGATATATATTCTTGTTGAGCAGATAATAATTGATGCATTGGGGCTCAAAGGCATACACCTGGATGGCGTCGCCAAACTTCTTCGCGGGATATAACGAGTATTGCCCGATATTCGCGCCCAAATCAAAAAGAACCGAATTGGGTTCAAAGGTATCAAGCCAATCCAGCGTCTCCGGCTCCTTGATGGAATATGTTTTTGCTCGTTGAAGCGTCCGCACATTATCCACCGCGATACGTATGGACTGGCCTCTGACGTTGACTTTCGTATAGCCGCCACTCATACCATAAAGTGCCGCAAGAAATCCTGACAGAATATTCATGAAAAATGAGCCCTTGTTGGTAACCGTGAAGTCATAAGTGAAAGGTGGATTAATGCCGGAAAAATAGCTGGTTTATTCCTTCCAGCCTAAATCCGGGAGTTGGACCGGGTGGAGTATGCAGGTTCTTTCGGTGCCGGGAGCAAGGCGCAACGACGCAGAATGATCATTCCATTCCAAGGGATTGGAGCACGGCCATGTGCCGGAAGAACCGAGTAGTTCGTCCGCTAGCAAGCTCACCCTAACGATAAGAGTAAAGTGGTGCACAAAATCTCTGTGGATCATAACACTAATTTAAAAAATGAACGGTCAGCTACCAGATTTAGGTTTAATCCAAATATTTTTGGTGTGACCCCGCAGCAAGGCCAGGGGATCTCCCACTAGCGCGTCAAATCCTGGTAAAAACTTCTGAATCCTTTGGCATAGCGGTGGTAACGCAGTGTGACGAGCTCACGCAGCGCACCAGGCAGCCGGCGCCATCGCGCGTCGGGCAGCGCGGCAATCGCGCGCAAAAAATTGAGTGTCCCTTCAAGACGCTGAATATTGTGTCCGCTCTCGGGAAAACGATTGCCCAATTCCAGCAAGTGCTCCAACGCTTTTTCATAGCGGAGAACCTGCGGGCCATGAACCGCGGCACAGGTCCTGCCCCGATTCTGGCCCGGGCGCGGGATGCCAATCTGATTTGCACCATGTTGACGATAAGCGATCAGTGGTGTGGGTAGAGCAGCCAAATTTGACGTGGCGCCCATCAGCATAGCGATCCAGGCGTCATGCACCCATATGTCAGGTATCGGCAGCAAAAGATCCCGGTAACGGGAGCGAAAAGCCATGGTCGCGCCGGTTACCACGTAACGTCTGAGCAGCACCGAGAACGCATCGCCGGCCTCGAACCGTATCTGCTCCCACGGACGGAATCGCACTGCCTCCCATAGACGCAATCCCAATGGATGCAGATTCCGGTCGACCACATCCGCATCCGTAAATACCACGCCCACCCCTGGATCATCCATGAAACGCTTTTCTATGAGCGCAATCTTGTTGGGGTACCAGACATCGTCCTGATCACATAGAAAAATAATGTCGCCGTCGCAGGCACTTATGGCAACTTCAAAATTACGCGTCGAGCCAAGGCGCTCGCTGTTAATCAGCAACCGTACGGGAAAAGATGCATGCCGGGCAAAATCCAGTACGATAGCGCGTGTCGCATCAACCGAGGCGTCATCGGATATCACCAGTTCGTCCGGCAGCCGGGTCTGGCGAATGATGCTGTCGAGCTGCTCCGCGAGGTAGCGCTCACCATTGTACGTAGCTAAAGCGATAGACAACGATAGCTGTGTATTCATCTCATTGGCAAACCATCAACGGCATTTCTTCAAGATGCCTTGCCTTAGGAGCAATTACACGCGCCCATTGTGAAACCGGGACTCCCGGCCACGTCATGAGGTCATCCAACGGCGAGATTCACGGCACGTTCGTCCGGACAAGACTGATCCTGGCTGGCTGGCGGCCGCCCTTGCCCTTCCAGCAACGCCACATAGCGGGATAGTACGTCCGGGTCTCCCACATCGATCATTTCCTTCACAAAGCGCTGGTGGTGCGC
>NZ_FMVD01000019.1:0-38001 GCF_900101945.1 Nitrosospira sp. Nsp13
GGCGATGAAATCGACTTCCGTTTCAACATCCACGTCAACCGCCAACAGGATATCCTGGTCGGCTATTCGAAACTCTTTGCCGGCAATTTCCTCAAAGCCACCGCTCCAGGCGTCTCGCCGGATCTCTTCTATGTCCAATACAATATGAGATTCTGATAGGCGTCAGATGTTGATTTCATATACCCTAACAGGGTATTGACATATACCCTCCCATAGTATACAGTGGAATCGAAATTGTGAGAAACCACTCGATAACTCGCTTCAAGGCACGTACTCTCACTTGGGCGCGAAATCTGGTGGATTTCCGGAAGCGGATCAAATTGATGATATCGTTAACGAAAGCGTTAGGGTATACAAAATGGCTGCCAAATCGGCTCATCTGAAAGTCAAAGGTATGCACTGCACCGGTTGCGAGGAAACCATCGAGAATGCGGTGGGTCACTTGCCTGGCATACGGAAAGTCAATGCAGACTATGTCAAACAAACTGTCGATATTGAGTTCGACAGCAAATCCATCGGGGAAAGCGGCATTCGGCATGCGATCGAAGAAAAAGGTTATGAATTCGAAAGTGCATTCACGGAATCTTCCGGCCACGCGATACGAAATGCACTGATTTTTCTCACCTTCCTGCTGGTGGTGGGTGGCATGACATTCTGGGGCAAGAGCATGATCCCGGGTTTAGTGGGAGAGATGAGTCCTCAACTTGGCTACGCCATGCTGTTCTCTATCGGATTCTTTACCGGGTTTCACTGTATCGGCATGTGCGGCGGTTTTGTGGTGGGTTATGCGGCGGCTATCGAACCACGCACCGCCAGTACCACGGCAATGGCGCATCTGATGTACGCCACCGGTAAAACAGCGTCTTATACGGCTATCGGCGGCAGTTTGGGACTGCTGGGTTCCCTCATGGCCTTCACCCCCGTCATGCGGGGTGCCGTCACACTCGCGGCCAGTCTTTTCGTAATCATCTATGGCCTCAAGATGCTGAATGTGTTCCCCATATTGCGCAACTTCACCCTGCGTTTGCCCCGGTTTGTCGTGCGAGGCGTATCGAATGAATTGCGTCAGCGGCGCAGCCCCTTATCCATCGGGCTTTTAAATGGCTTAATGCTGGGTTGCGGTCCGTTGCAAGCGATGTACATTATGGCCGCCGGTACCGGTAGCGCCCAGGAAGGCGCTACGATGCTGTTCTTTTTTGGTCTAGGCACCCTGGTGCCGCTTCTAAGTTTCGGGCTGATCGCCAGTTCCGTATCACGCGATATCATCAATTTGCTGGTACGTGCATCCGCCATCATGGTTATCGCCATGGGCCTGATGATGGCGGATCGGGGACTCAAACTGACCGGGTCCGGTTATGACTTCAACTCGCTGTCGGCCCGCTGGCAGCAGGCAACACCCGCGGATAATCATCTTGAATCAGGTGGCACTACCCGGCAGCGTTAAGTGGCGCGAAGCCATGAATGAGACCAGATGGATGGCAAATATCTATGAACACACTCGCACTTAAACAACTCGAACTGCCCATCGAAGGCATGACCTGCACTGCCTGCGCGGCGCGCATCGAAAAGAATCTGAACAAGCTGCCGGGCGTGCGTGCGGTGGTCAACTTCGCCAACGAAAAAGCGCGCGTGGAATTCGATGACACAGCCACTCTGCCTGAAGAGCTGGTCCGCTCGATCGAGAAAGCGGGGTTTCATGTCACGCCACAATCGGTACAACTGCAAATCAGTGGAATGACATGCGCCGCATGCAGCGGACGTATCGAAAAGGCGCTGAACAAACTGCCCGGCGTTACCGCCACCGTCAATCTGGCTACGGAAATAGCGCACGTCAGCCTGAACCCCGGCACCAGTGCGACGATGGTGAATGACCTGATCGCCGCCGTTGCCAAAGCAGGCTATGGCGCCCGAGAAATCAGTGAGGCCAGCCGGGCCGAGGAGAAAGCACGGAAACTTGCCGCGTACCATGCGGAACTTCGCATGTTCTGGATTTCGGCGGCGCTTACCTTGCCGCTGATGCTGCAGATGGGTCCCATGTTCTGGGGCGACCATGCGGAATTCGTACCGCGCTGGCTGCAGCTTCTGCTGGCAACACCGGTGCAGTTCTGGGTTGGCAAGCGCTTCTATATCGCCGCGTGGCATGCATTGCGCGGGGGCGGCGCCAACATGGATGTGCTAGTCGCACTGGGCACCAGCATGGCATACTTTTTCAGCGCGGTGGTTACGTTGCTGTCACTGGATCAGCATGTCTATTTCGAGGCAAGCGCGGCCATCATCACTTTGGTACTGTTGGGCAAGCTGATGGAAGCCCGCGCCAAGGGCAAAACTTCAGCGGCCATTGAAGCCCTTATCAAGTTGCAGCCAAAAACCGCCCGGGTGGAGCGCGACGGCGCAATCGTCGAAGTCGACGCAAGCTCGCTCAAGGTGGGCGATATTTTTATCGTGCGCCCCGGCGAGAATCTGCCGGTGGATGGCACTGTCATCGAAGGCGCCTCCAGTGTGAATGAGGCGATGCTGACCGGCGAAAGTCTGCCCGTCACAAAACAGACGGGGGCCAGGGTGTATGCGGCCACCCTGAACCAGCAGGGGCTGCTCAAATGCCGCGCCACCAGTGTCGGCACGCATACCCAGCTTGCAGCCATTATTCATCTGGTGGAGGAAGCGCAGGGCTCCAAGGCACCGATCCAGCGATTGGCCGATGTCATTTCGGGCATATTCGTGCCGGTGGTGGTGATCATCAGTACCCTGACGCTGATCTTTACATGGTGGCTGGCGGGCGAATTTGTTCCGGCACTCGTCAACGCCGTGGCGGTACTCGTCATTGCCTGTCCCTGTGCATTGGGACTGGCCACGCCAACCGCGATCATGGTCGGAGCGGGGCGCGGCGCGCAAGCTGGCGTGCTGGTAAAAAATGCCGCCGCGCTGGAGCAGGCGGAGAAAATTCAGGTGTTGATCGTGGACAAAACCGGCACGCTCACGGAAGGTAAACCGGCGGTTACGGATATTGTTCCGGCACGATCGAGCTCAGCGCACGCGCTGATGCAGGTTGCCGCGACACTGGAACAAGGCTCGGAACATCCCCTGGCAAAAGCGGTGATGGAACGTGCGGTCAGCATGAATATCCGGCCCCAGACAGTAACCGATTTTACCGCTGTCACAGGTAGCGGAATCACGGCCCGCATCGATGGCATTGACTATATCCTCGGTTCACCCAGATTTCTACAGGAACATGGCGTGCTGGCGAATGACGATTCGATAGCTGTTCTCCAGGGCGAAGGTAAAACCGTCATAGGCGTGGCCGCGTCGCCCAAAGGTACTTTGGGTACTTTCGAAGTTCTCGGTTATCTTGCCATTGCCGACCGGTTGCGCAGCACTTCCGTACAAGCGGTAAGACGACTGCAATCAATGGGTGTCGAAGTCATCATGCTGACCGGCGATAATCCCGCCACTGCCGCTGCCATTGCGAAGCAGGTTGGGATTAGCACTTATCGCGCCGAGGTGCTGCCGCAAGACAAAGCCGCCGAAGTGAAAAAGATGAAGATGGGCGGCAAATTCATAGGCATGGTGGGCGACGGCATCAACGATGCCCCGGCACTGGCTGCGGCCGACGTAGGTTTCGCCATCGGCGCGGGTTCCGACGTGGCGATTGAAGCCGCCGACATCACCCTCATGCGTAATGACTTGATGAGCGTGGCTGACGCCATTTCGCTCTCGCGCGCAACGCTGGGAAAAATCCGCCAGAATCTATTCTTTGCCTTCATCTACAACGTACTGGGCATACCCCTGGCGGCGATAGGATTGCTTAATCCCGTAATCGCGGGTGCGGCAATGGCAATGAGTTCGGTATCGGTAGTCAGCAATTCACTGTTGCTGAAACGATGGCGGGCGGGTACGTGAGCGGAACATTCATTCAACTTAACTAAAAGGAGTCATGAAATGCAAACGGAAATCATAAAAATCAAGGGAATGACCTGCATGGGCTGTGTCAACAGCGTGAAAAATGTATTGGAGAAGATACCTGGCGTGAATGGTGCGGATGTTTCTCTTGAACAGAAACAGGCCGTGATCCAGTACGACGCAGTCACAACCAGTCCTAACCAGTTCAAGGATGCTATCAAGGAGGCCGGTTTTGAAGTCGTCAACTAAAAAGTTGTCTCCTGGAAAGGAACCGTGCCATGCGCCGCAGATGGTGGTGCAACCTGACAAGGAAGCCCTGATGAAGCGCCTCAACCGCATCGAGGGTCAGGTGCGCGGCGTCAACAAGATGATAGCGGAAGATCGTTATTGCGTGGATATCCTGAACCAGGTCTCCGCGCTGCAATCCGCGCTTGACGCCGTCGCTATGCTGTTATTGGAGAATCATACCCACGGCTGCATGCAAGGTGCCATCAAGTCGGGTAAAGGCGATGAGGCAATAGATGAACTGATGGCAGTAGTACGGAAATTCGCACGGTAGCAGTGGCGGCAAAGCATGGTATTTCAGGCTGGCTACTCGCTGCTGTCGTGCGCCCGATAAAGACGAACGGTAGTAGGAAACGTAATGACACGATTTGTCCTGATTGCTTTTTTGTTGTTTGCCGGGCCCGCTATCACCGCCAATATTCCCCCGGTTGATGCGCCTGACACGATGGCTGAGCGCGTAAAAGCCTGTATTGCCTGTCATGGTCCGGAGGACAAGGAGGGCCGGGATGCGTATTATCCACGGATCGCGGGCAAGCCTGAAGGCTATCTTTTCAATCAATTGCGCAATTTTCGGGACGGCCGGCGCCATTACCGGCCCATGGGATTGTTGCTGGAAAATTTGCCCGATCAATACCTGCGGGATATGGCCACCTATTTCGCTTCGCTGAAACAGGCTTTTCCCCCGCCCGAGCCGCTGACCTCCTCGCCCACCGAAATCAAACTGGCTCGAAGACTCGTAACGCTGGGCGATCCCGCACGAAAAATACCCGCCTGCGTTGAATGTCATGGCAAGGACCTGATGGGAACCGCGCCTTTCATCCCCGGCCTGCTGGGTCTGCCACGCGTCTACATTATCGCCCAGTTCGGCAACTGGCAGAATGGCGGCTTGATGCGAGGACAGACACCCGACTGCATGTCGGAAATTGCAAAACAGCTTACTACCGACGAAGCAAGCGCCATTGCAGCGTGGCTAGCCGCGCAGCCGGTCTCCGAAACCGCTTTGAAGCATGAAGGCCCGGTGGCAGCCCTTCCCGACAAACTCGCCAAGCGCTGCGGCAGCATCGTCCTGCAATCCGAGGGATCGCGATGAAACCTGTTGTCATCGCTGCCGCACTTGCCGGGCTCATAGGCCTTGGCCTGTTCCTGGCGCCGATGAATCGGCCACCGGTGAACGAATCACCGGTGTCAAAGACTGAGGACCCCGCAATCCTACAGGCAAAGGGTGCCTACCTCGCGCAAGCCGGAAATTGCATGGGATGCCATACCGCTCAGGATGGCAGGCCTTACGCGGGGGGCCATGTCCTTGCCACGTCAATCGGAACATTCATCACGCCTAATATCACGCCCGATCCGGAAACCGGCATCGGACAATGGACCGAACAGGATTTCTGGCGCGCACTGCATGACGGCAAGGCACGCGACGGCAGCCCCTTATACCCGGCTTTTCCCTACACGGATTACACAAAGGTGACACGCGAGGATGCCGATGCGATCTTCGCCTACCTTCAATCACTTCCCCCCGTCTCGCAACGCAATCCGCCGAGCCGGATCAATTTCCCCTTCAATCTGCGCCCGCTCCTGTATGTCTGGCGCGCCCTCTACTTCGAGCAAGGCGTTTATAAACCCGAGACCGCAAAGAACGATGAATGGAACCGTGGCGCTTATCTCGTGCAAGGGCTCGGACATTGCAATGCGTGCCACACAACGCGAAATCCGCTGGGTGTGAGCCAGGGCAATGTGCTGGGAGGAGGACAACTCATGGGTTCGAACTGGTATGCACCCTCCCTGACGTCCCTCCAGGAGGGCAGTGCCTCGGATTGGCCGATGGATGATATCGTCCAACTACTCAAGACAGGCCTGTCATCCCGGGCAGTCGCAACAGGGCCGATGGCCGATGTCGTCAGCCAAAGCCTGCAGTATCTGACGCCGGATGATGCTCGCGCCATGGCTACCTACCTCAAATCACTGCCCGGAAGCGCTCCACATTCCAGGGGAACAGCCCCTGAGCTTACCGATGAGGTGGATAGGCAGCTTCGGCGCGGCGGCGAGATTTACGAGAAATATTGTCAGGATTGCCATGGAAGCTTCGGGCAAGGTGCGCCCGGCATTTATCCGGCGCTGGCAGGCAACCGTGGCGTCACCCTTGCCGCTCCGATTAACGCAATTCGCAGCATACTCAATGGCGGTTATGCACCCGTCACGGAAAGCAGCCCGCGCCCCTATGGCATGCCGCCGTTTGCGCAAATCCTGCCTGATGAAGAGATCGCGCTGGTCTTATCGTATATTCGTAACGCATGGGGCAATCGTGGCAGCCTGGTAACGGCGGTCCAGGTCGACCAGAGCAGGAAGGGTGCGCAGTGAGCCTGAATCGGGTGATTGACCGTTCAAAAGGTTGCAGCGTCCCTGAGCCGCATTCCTGCCACCATATGGGAGCGCAGGCGCATGACGGTTCAGCATGACAAGAATGGATCAGGCACCCTGGCGTTGGCGTTGAATGACCTGGCCGCACAGGCGGCAGCGGCAGGGCTATTATACGTTTCGGATAATGAGCCCGGCATCCGGAGGATACGGCGTGGGCGCGGATTTCATTACATCGATCCCGATAAGAAAACACTGATCGATAAGGGTGAGCTTGAACGTATCGCCAGGCTGGCAATCCCTCCGGCCTATACGGACGTATGGATCTGCCTTCACGCGCAGGGCCATTTACAGGCAACAGGGATCGATGCGCGCAAGCGTAAGCAGTATCGTTATCACCCCGACTGGCGTGCGGCGCGCGACAGTATCAAATTTGATCGAATGGTAGAATTCGGCGAAGCACTGCCTGGGCTTCGGCAATGCTTGCAGCGTGACCTGAGGCGGCGAGGTCTGCCCCGGGAAAAAATTCTGGCAGCTATCGTAAGCTTGCTGGATACCACCCGGGTACGAATTGGCAATCTGTCCTATGCACACGACAATCGCAGCTTCGGCCTCACCACGCTACGTAAACGTCATCTTGCTTCCATCAGCCAGCGGCACGCATGGCTGAAATTCCGCGGCAAGAGCGGTGTCGAACATGAAGTCGATGTCGATAACCCGCGTATCGTCAAAATCATACGGGATTGCCAGCAATTGCGCGGTCAGCATCTTTTCAAATACCTGGATGAGGCAGGCAAGCCCCATCCCATAGCCTCGGAGCACGTAAACGGCTACCTGCGCGAAACCATGGGTGCCGAATTTACTGCCAAGGATTTCCGGACATGGGGCGCTACGCTGAGAGCATTTGAGCTGATGCTGGATACGCCATTGCCCGAACTTCCAACAAAACGTGCCCTCAGAACCTGCATCGTCATCGCAATAAAAAAGGTTGCTGAAGAGTTGCGCAATACCGTTGCAGTCTGCCGAAAATCCTACATTAATCCCCTCATATTCTCCGCCTGGCAAACAGGCATTCTCCATCAGTGCATGCGCGAGGAATCGGAGGGCATCCACAGAGAATTGGAGTGCATGGCTCTCGCATTTCTTCGTCGAGCGCAGTCTGAATAACGCTCCGGCACATACTTCGCACCAGCAAAACAACTCCGCCGAGCCGGCGAATCAACGAGTCAATGCGGCAAAATGACGCATGTGGCATATTGCCGCACCATGGAATTGATGGATATCAACCCTGTCTAATTCTCATCTGGACTCATTCAGCGAAACGCTGGAAACCAGTCGGCAGCCGGTTTTTTTACAGCACCCCACATAGACTGCGGGATCAATCATATGACAATTTATTGTTTGTTATCTTTTATCCGGAATATCTTTTTGTTTAACGCAACATATACCCTATATAGGTATTGACATATACCCCCACAAGGTATACAGTCAAACCGTAAAGAATCAGGAATCACTCATGAAACTGAACCGAATTTTGCATAATCCCAGGAGAACATAAATGAACACATTACGAGTCGCTACGTTTTTGATTGGCACCGCGCTGATGGGGGCATCCCTGTTTGCCGCCGCACATACCGAAGAATATTTTGATTCCGTCGAGTCGCCCCATGGCGGACAGATGCGGATGTCCGGGCCTTATCATCTGGAGCTTGTCGCCAAGGATAAGGAAATCGTGCTTTACGTGATGGATCATGCCAATAGCAAGCTGAGCGCCGAAGGCGGCTCGGGGAAGGCGACTATTCAAACCGGTAAAGACAAAACCAGAACCTCGGTCAAACTGGAGCAGGCGGGCGACAATATCCTCAAAGGGACAGGTGAATTTTCCATCAAGCCTGAAACAGTAGTCACCGTATTCGTTGAACTCCCGGGGCAGGAAGCATACTCAGCCAGTTTTACCCCACTCAAACCCAAGGCCAAGCTCGCCATGAAAACCAAAGCTGCCAAGCCAGAGGCGGATGGTGGTGATCCGCATCACCATACACACCACTGACCAGACCTGATTGGTTTGATAGTCAAGTACACACCACTGACCAGACCTGATTGGTTTGATAGTCAAGCAAAGAACCCGTCATTCTTGACGGGTTTATCCTAGGGCCTGTTAACACTTATTTCGCACCCGCGTTGCAAAAAAAAACGCGGAGGCAAGGCGCGAAGCGCAGGCCATAGCAGCCCTATGGCCAAGCTTCGTAACGCGGCATCCGCGTTTTTTGTGCGCAACCCGAAGGGACGGGATGGATTTCATCCAGCCCTTCGTTACTCGCCGCTTACGGAGGCCTGCTCCGCCGCACGACTCTGCCTCGTGCTGGATGAAATCCGTCGCCGTCGCGGGTGCGAAATAAGTGTTAACAGGCCTTAAATCCGCTCACACCTTGTCCCATCCTCTATGAATTCACGTCCGTTGAATTCGGCCATTCATACAGGCTCCCCTTTCACCAGGGAAAGTTTGGTATCAGCCAGCAGGTTGCAAAGCAATCTCTGGAAAGAGGTGTCTCCCTTCAGCACGGCGCGAGCATCAATGACAAGACGCAGACGACCGCTTTGCAGCCTCAGTAGCTTCAGATAACTGGGGAAAAAATGATGAGCGGGTACAGCGATGCCGGAACCCGGGCATTTGGGGGGATAACCGACCCACTCCGGCACCAATCCAGACTGGCGCAGGGTGACTTCCGATTCCTCGAACACATATGCGGTAATGCCGATAGCGTCGCTCTTCCAGCGGCTTATCGGTATGAGAAGCGGCACCGCCTGAGGAATCGACTTCGCGATTTGCGTGGAAACGCGCTTGGATTGACCTTCCATGACATCACTCCTCCGTAAGCAATTCAAGACTTGCCATTCACTCCGGCGCGGTTTCCGTTACCGGAGATATGTCGCCGCCAAGTGCCCTATCATTCATCTTACGGATTTTGGGCACGTTGAAAATTGTACTGAAGTACATCCATGAAATCTTGTGCCCGGCTATTTCACCGGATCGCGAAAATAATGGGTAAAAAAAATCCCGAGACGGGTTAAAAATGTAGCAGAATTTGTTGTTATGCAATAACAGCTAATTGAAGCAGATATATTCCATTACAATGACTTGTTCATCTGGAGCCATCATGCAGGATCACCCTACCCCCGAAAAAATATTGCAGACCGGCATGGCTTTCTGGGCATCAAAAACGCTGCTTAGTGCTGTCGAGATGGGCGTTTTCACCGAGTTGTCGCGCGGACCCATGAGCCTGGATTCGCTCAGCGAAAGGCTCGGTCTGCATCCCCGCTCGGCACATGATTTCCTTGATGCGTTGCTGGCGCTCGGCTTCCTCAAGCGCGAGGGCGGCCACTACAGCAATACGCCTGAGACCGATCTGTTTCTCGACCGGAATAAGCCATCCTACATAGGCGGCATTCTTGAGATGGCGAATCACCGCCTCTATCCATTTTGGGCTGATCTCACCGAGGCGTTACGCACCGGTCAGCCGCAGAACGAGTGCAAGACCGGCGGCGCCGGCCTTTTTGAAACACTTTATGCTGATCCCGCACGCCTGAAGGAATTTCTCTCCGCGATGACCGGTGTCAGCCATGCATCCAATACCGTGATCGCCCGTCTTTTTCCCTGGAAAGATTACCAAACGTTTATCGATGTAGGCACTGCACAGGGAGACCTTGCCGTACAGATTGCGCTCGCCAACCCTCACCTGCGCGGGGTGGGATTTGATTTGCCCGAAGTTACGCCAATCTTTCAGCAATACACCGCAGCCATGAGCGTCGCAGACCGGCTCACGTTCATGCCGGGCGATTTCTTCAAGCATGATCTCCCGAAAGCAGACGTTGTGCTGATGGGACATATCCTGCACGACTGGGATCTGCCCACCAAAAAAATGCTCATCCGGAAAGCGTTCGAAGCTATTCCCGTAGGCGGTGCCCTTATTGTCTACGAGACCATCATTGACGATGACCGTTCACAGAATGCCTTCGGGTTAATGATGAGCCTGAACATGCTGATCGAAACGCCAGGAGGTTTCGATTACACGGGTGCTGACTGCAAGGCCTGGATGAGTGAGGCCGGGTTCCCCATCACACGCGTCGAGCCGCTGACCGGACCGGATTCCATGGTTATCGGAATCAAATAGAACGAGGGGCTAGTTCGGGGTGCGGCAATTTGTCGCATTCCTGCGCCAGCCAAAATGCATTATTCTCGCGCTCCAGCTTATTGCGAGAGGATGTTGTGCGCTGGATTCGACATGTTACGGCTATAAAGCAAAAACCTGTCTTGCTTACTCTGGCAGGTCTGTTTTGCGCATCTTCTGTCTGGGCAGCTGGCGAAGCCAAGCCGCCGGTAAAAGATGCGGCCAAATCTGTAGCTCCAGCAGAAAAAAAACCAACCGCTGCCGCATCCTCCCCCTTACCGGAAACACCCAAGGATACTGATGTAACGCCCACTCCTGACGAAAAGAAAACACCTACCGGTGAGTCTGCAATTAAATTGCCGGAAATGACGATAGGGGGAAAAGTCACGCCAATCGCCAAGCAAACCGACAAAGAGAGATACCGGCTGCCCCAGACAACAGAGAGCATCACCAGGGAAAAGATGGACGCTACCGTCAATATGATGCAGACGGAAGATGCCATCAAATATCTGCCATCCGTGCAAGTACGCAATCGCTATATCGGTGATACCAACGCGCCGGTGGGAACACGCACCTCCGGAACATCCGCCAGTGCGCGCAGCCTGATTTATGCCGACGGTATCCTGCTATCTTCCTTGCTCGGCAATAACAACACAAACACGGGTTCGCCCCGCTGGAATACCGTCTCACCCGGAGAAATCGAACGCATCGATATCATGTATGGGCCCTTTTCGGCCGCCTATCCTGGTAATTCCATAGGTGGCGTGATAAACATCACCACGCGTATGCCGGAAAAATTTGAAGCGGGCGCGGACGTGCAGCAATCTTTCCAGACCTTTAATTTGTATGGCACAAAAGATACTTATCATAACCAAAGGTATTCCGGATACATTGGCCATAAATATAAAGATCTGTCGATGCGCTTCGACTACAGCCATCTCGATGCCCATAGTCAACCCATAACCTTTGCGGTAGCCAATGTACCAAGCACTAGTTCCAGTGCCGGGACGCCGGTAACGGGCGCTTTTTCCGCCGCAACCCCCACAAACATCCCCACCCAAGTGTTGGGCGCTGGAAACATAAATCATACTGTGCAGGACAACTTTAAATGGAAACTGGCCTACGATTTTACGCCGACGATCCGACTCGCCTACACCTTGGGAATGTGGCAGAACAACGCTAGCGCCAAAACGCAAAGTTATCTGAGAGATGCGGCGGGTAATATAGTGGATAGCGGCAACGTTAATATTGACGGCAGGCAATACAATCTATCCGCCGCAAACGCTCCCACTTTCGCTGGGAATAAGGTTGACCAAACAACCTGGTCGCATGGCCTGAATCTCAGGTCCAACACTGGCGGAAAGTTTGACTGGGAGTTGGTAGGTAGCCTGATCGATTTAGGCAAGGATACCGTTCGCGCGCCAACGGTTACTCCGCTCCTTGCGGCCGCCAATGGTGCTGGCAGAACTAATAGCTTGTCCGGCTCCGGTTGGTATACGTTCGATGCCAGGGGTATTTGGCGGCCCCGCGTCGATTTTCTAGGGTTGGGTTATCATGAGGTCAGCTTTGGCGTTCATCATAGCCAATACACTCTGAAGAATCCGGTATACACCACGAGCAACTGGCAAACCGGTGGCGGTACTGGCATCTTTTCAAATTCGATTGGAAAAACCCGAACCGAAGGCTATTGGGTGCAGGACGCCTGGGATTTCCTTCCAAACTGGAATTTCACCTTTGGCGGCCGTTTTGAAAACTGGCACGCTTACGATGGAGTCAACACCACCACTGTTGGCTCTGGACTCCAAACGGTAAACCAAGCTAATAAAAGTGCATTTAATTTTTCCCCTAAGGGCAAGCTAACCTGGAGCCCGATCGATCGAGTAAAAATAGGTGCAGCTATTGGTCAAGCTTACCGCTACCCCACTGCGGCGGAGTTATTCCAAACGTCGATAGTGGGATCTGGCGCCACCGCTATAGCGGTCAACGGTAATCCTAATCTCCGGCCCGAAGATGCCCTCGCCTCCGAGCTTTCTGCCGAGTATTTTCCAGACAAGGGAAGACTGCGTCTCAGTCTGTTCCAGGAACGGGTAAAAAATGCCATTTTTTCCCAGGTCGGGTTAGTTACAAATCCAGACACTGGTGTCTCTCAACAATCAACCTTTATTTCCAATGTTGGTGAAATCGATACTTATGGCATCGAGTTCTCGGGAGAGAAAGCCGATTTTCTCATAAGGGGGCTGGATGTCCTGGGTAATGCCACGTGGGCCGACTCGAAAATCGAGCAGAATGTTGTCGCAGACGCAGCCTCGCCCACTGACGTCAATACGACCGGCAAACGTCAACCCAGAGTTCCCCAGTGGCGGTCCAACGTGGTGGTTTCTTACCGTGCAACCGAAAAATTCACTGTCACAACAATGCTCCGCTACAGCAGCGGTCAGTTTGGTAGATTGGATAACACCGACACCAATGGTTTTTCATATACAGGGCTTACCAGCTACACCGTCGTCGATTTACGCGCAAATTACAGACTCAGCAAGCAAGTGATGATCAGCGCTGGTATCGACAATGTTAACAACGAAAAATACTGGGTCTTTCACCCCATGCCGCAACGGACTTACTTTAGCCAGATACGGTTTAATTATTAGAAGTAATAGTATTGTCGAGTTGACGGATTTCTGCCGCTGGCCAGAAAACCACGCCTATTGATCAGGTCTTGTAAGAACGGGCAGGTCAAGTTTAGCGTAACCCGATAATTCAAGCATTCATACCGGCTCACTTTCACCCCTGGCGACTTCTTCACGCATGATCCCCCAAAGATAGACGTTGTGCGCATGGAGCATATCCTGCATGACGGGGACCTACCCACGAAAAAAACCCATTTGGAAAGCTCTTGAGGCTACCCGCAGACGGCATATCCATCGTTTATGAGACGATGATTGCTCACAAAACGCCTTCGGGTAACGATCCCGCTACTGATCGAAACACCGGGAGGGCCTCTATCACACCAACGCCGGAGCCTCGTGTGGTCGAACGTATACAGGAATCATATTTCAACAATCTCCACGACTTCTTGGGGCTACACCGCTATCCCTGAGGAGCTTACTCCCTCGGATCGATTTCTTTTTGATTCCAGGTGTACTTCAGTCCAATAGAAAATATGCCAGAAATCCGTAGGATGCGAAGTGAGAAACTTTTCTCCATATCGTCCCCATACGGAAAAAAATGAACAACCTATCGAGACTGACCAGCATCTTCGCACTTGTCCTCACCGCTGCATCATCTGCCCACGCGTTACCCATATATACTACGGCGGACTTTTCGGGTGGGGTCACCAACGTAACTAAATTCGGTAGCGACTTGGGACTGCAAAGCACAAATACGTGCAGTGGCTGCCCCGAAGGCTTTGTTGGCGGTCACTTGCTGTTCGACTCCGCTCTCACGCCCGGAGCGGGCAGCGGCGTGGTAACTGTGCCGCTGACATCAGTTGCCGGAACCTCGAACAATCTGATTTTCGATATCATCCTTGGCGGCAATCCGTTGGAATTTCATTTCGGTGATGCGAATACTCAAGGCGGCCCCGCCATTCAGTTTAAAAACGGTGTATTCAACGGTCTTGATTTTGTGCGAGATTTCTCACTCAATGGACAATCCTTCGAACTCAGCATGAATGGCAAAAATTGGGACATAAAAACATTGAATAGTAATGGCGTCTATTCTCAGCTCGCCGCCTCCGGCCATTTAAATACCGGTAACGCCGGCCTGACTAATCAGCAGGTGTTCGAGCAAGTATCAGAGCCAATACCCGACCCATCCGCAGAACTTCCAGCGAGTGTTCCCGAACCCGCCACGCTGACGCTTGTCGGCCTTGGTCTCCTGGGTTTCGCCGCCATACGCCGGCGCCGGCAATAACTTGCCCAAAATAGAGACAACCCCCGCTTCGGCGGGGCATTAACGCTGTCATTTCCAGAATTTGAAACCCGCTACGGCGGGTTTTTTCTTGGAGTTCGGTATCTCCCGGGCATTCAAAAACTCTAACACCTCATAAGCGGCAACACTGCCAATACAGATAGCTTGGAAGTGCTATTTGGGATACGCTCTATGAGGATAAAGGAAGGTAAAGGGCATCGGGTTAAGGTGTCTGGTTCAATCCCAGGTTCATGCTATTCCGAGCCATCATTTTGCATTGATGATCCCATGAAAAAAATTTCGCGCAACAATCCATGTCCCTGTAATAGCGGCAGGAAATACAAGCACTGCTGCCAGCAATCCGAGGAAGCCCGGTCAGCAGCTCAAGTGACAATGCGGGTGGCGAACGGGCACTCCCAGACTCCTTCGTCTGATCCATCTATTCAAGCATATCTCCAGACCGCGATTGAATATCACCAGGCAGGGAATTTACCTCAGGCCGAAGCCATCTATCGTCAAATACTCCAGGCAGCACCGGATCACCCCGGCGTGCTGCACTTCCTGGGGCTCATTGCAAGGCAAGTGGGCAAGAATGAAGCCGCTATCGAACTTATCGGCAAGGCGCTTGCGTTCAAACCCGACTATGCGGAGGCGCACAGCAACCTGGGAAATGCGCTTAAGGATCAGGGCAGGCTGGAGGAAGCGGTCGCCAGTTACCGCAACGCGCTCTCTTTTGCGCCGGGTTTCGCCGAAGTGTACGCCAACCTGGGTAACGCACTTAAGGATCAGGGCAAGCTGGACGAGGCTATTGCCAGTTATCGCAAAGCGCTGATGCTCAAACCGGATTTCGCGGAGATACATTGCCTTCTGGGGAACGCGCTGAACGAACAGGGTAAGCCGGGGGAGGCCGTTACCAGCTATCGCAACGCACTCGCATACAAGACTGATTTTGCCGAAGCATACTGCAACCTGGGAAATGTGTTGAATACACAAGGCAAACTGAACGAAGCAATCGTCAGCTTTGGCCAGGCACTGGTGCTTAAGCCACATTTTGCCGAGGCGCACAGCAACCTGGGGAATGCGCTCAGGGAGCAAGGCAAGCTGGATGAAGCAATTGCCAGTTATCGCAACGCGCTTGCCCACAGGCCGGATTATGCAGAGGCATATGCCAATCTCGGCAATGCGCTCAGGGAGCAAGGCAGGCTGGACGAAGCGATCACGAATTACCAGCGCGCGCTACAAATCAGGGAAAGCCCGCAAATCAAGAGCGGATTCGCGCAATGCATAAAGAATATCTACTTTACACATGAAATTCCTGGTATCCGCTTCCTTGTTGCCCAAGCCATATCCGAACCGTGGGAGCGGCCGGCCGACCTTGCGAACCCGGCCATATCGCTTGTCAAGCTGCATCCAGGCATCAAGGAATGCATAGCCCGGGCCGCCCGCGCATGGCCATCCGGATTATCGCAGCATGAGCTGTTTGGTCCGCCTGGGGCATTCGCCTTTGCTTCGATTTGCGATGACGTGTTGCTTCATCGTTTGCTGGAAAATACCACGGTCTGTGATAGGGAACTGGAACGTTTTCTCACTATGGCAAGAAATGCCCTGCTTGATAAAGCGATCAGCGAAGAAAATTACCCCGTATCAGAAGAAAAGATACTGGCCTTTTATTGTGCGTTGGCGCGACAGTGCTTCATCAACGAATACGTATTTGCCTGGTCCAGCGAAGAATCCAGCCGGGCGCGGTTTCTACGGGATCGCGTTGTCACAGCGCTGGCGGCCGGGTCACGTATCCCCGTGTTATGGCTGGTGGCGGTAGCCGCCTATTTCCCGCTGAATGCTTTGCCATCCATTGAAAGCCTGCTGGATCAATCCTGGCCTGATACCGTCGCTGCATTGTTGGTCCAGCAAGCACGCGAACCCCTGGAAGAGCGGCAATATCACGCCGTCATCCCACGCTTGACCCCCATCGCGGACAACACATCTCGTCAGGTGCAGAAGCAGTACGAAGAAAATCCCTATCCGAGATGGGTAAAATTGCCACCGGGCGGCAGAGCCATCTCGATCGATACCTATCTGAGTAAACGATTTCCTTTTTCGCAGTTCCAGCTAATGGGCCTGACTGACAAAACCGGAGCCAGGAAGAATGAGCCGCTCGAAATTCTGGTAGCCGGATGCGGGACGGGCCAGCATTCGATCGCAACCGCTCAGCGATATCAAAACACCAAAGTTCTTGCTATTGACCTGAGCTTGACAAGCCTCTGCTACGCCAAAAGAAAAACCCGGGAAGCCGGCCTGGAAAACATCGAATATGCGCAGGCCGACATCATGGCGCTCGGCACAACCGATCGAAGGTTTCACATCATCGAATCGGTAGGCGTGCTGCACCATCTTGCAGACCCGATGGCGGGATGGCGTCAACTGCTTTCGTTACTACAGCCCGGTGGATTCATGCGTTTGGGCTTCTACAGCGAGTGTGCGCGTCAGAATGAAGCTGCCGCACAAAATTTCATTACCGGACATGAGTATCAGCCGATCCCGGAAGACATTCGCCGATGCCGCCAGGACCTGATGTCCCTGGAGAATGCCGCTCAGTTCAGGCAAATCTTATCGGCCAGAGACTTTTATGGAATGAGTGAGTGCCGTGACCTGCTGTTTCATGTCCAGGAGCATCGCTACACGCTACCCCAACTCAAAGCAAGTCTCGAAGAACTGCATCTGATCTTTATCGGGTTTTCCCTCGATCCCGGCATCATCAACCAATATGCAGCGCGCTTTCCCGCCGATCGATCGCAGACCGATCTCGACCACTGGCACGTATTCGAGACCGAGAATCCGGATACGTTTACTGCCATGTATCAGTTCTGGGTACAGAAGCGCGGCCAGGAGCCCTGACCCGGATACTTCATCAGACAGGCTCCGAATATTATTGGAAACGGCATGGATAATGGCATTTCCGGCCTAAGGGATCTCTGAATGAGTCTCCGGTTTTGGCAGCCGATTTGCAGGTGCAACAGACTGACGCAGCCGGGCAGCAGCGACACCCGCCATCACAATCAGGCCCATGCCCAGCAGCGCCAGTCCGGTAACGGGGTCGTCGAACAGCAGCACGCCATACAACAGGGACCAGGCGATACCCAGGTACTGCAGGCTGGCAATGACGAGCGTGCCGCCGGTCCTGTAGGCACGTGTCATCAACAGTTGTGCCAGCGTCGCCAATACGCCTACCGCGAGCAACATCCCGAGACCGCGCAGGGTGTGGGCATGCCACCCGCTAATGAGCGATGTCTCCAGGGCGCCGGCGAAAATGCTGCCCACCGAGAAATAAAACACGATGCGCGCCTCCGACTCACCCGCCCTGCCAAGCGCGGTCACCTGCAAATAGGCCATGGCGGCAAGCAAACCCGACAGCAGCCCCATCAGCCCGCCCCATAGTTGATGGGGCTCCATAGTGGGTTGAAGGATACAGACCACACCCAAGAATCCAACAAGCACTGTGCAAACCAGCCGCGCATCCACGCGGCCGCCGCCGACCAAAACCGAGCCCCCAATGAGCAACAGCGCCATCCAGATCGGCGACATATAATTCAGTGTCATCGCGGTGGCAAGCGGCAGTTCGCCTATCGCGTAAAACCAGAGGCCAAGCGCACTGACGCCGGTCAGGCTCCTCCAGGCGTGCATCGCCGGCAGACGGGTGCGAAGCGTCTCGCCTGATGCACGCGTGATCAGCACAACCATCGCGGCACCCACGATACCCCGGTAGAACACGATCTCACCCGTACCGTAACTGGCCGATGCAAACTTGACACACATGCCCATGGTCGCGAAAAACAAAGTAGCGCCGATCATCAGCCCTGACGCCGATAGTTTTTCTTTTGTGTTTGAAATGATGTTAATCGGCAATCTGGCAATCCTTTGAATAAATTATGTATCTCCGTATTTCAAAACTCATGCCTTGCTGATCAGGCCCCGTGATCCGGCTCACCTGTAAGATATTACAGCTATCCATGCTTCCCGATCCCTAGTTAAATAGCCTTCCAAGTAAAATGATTTGCGTGGGAGGTAGAGTGAAGCCTGATAAGCGGGAGGACCATGCACGCTCTACTGTCGCGGCGAGAAAGGCGCTGCAGGCGGCGGAAGATGCATTTGGGCCGGATCATCCCAGAGTGGCCACCGGACAAAATAATCTGGCTGTACGATATTATGCTGAAGGAAAATATGCTGAAGCTGAAACGCTTCTCCAGGAAGCGTTGCGATTTTGGGAACGGACATATGGCGCGAATGATCTCGATATCGCCGCATGCCTGAATAATCTAGCGGAGGTGCGTCACGCCCAGGGACACCTGAGGGTGGCGGCAGCGCTTCTGGAACGGGCATTGGCGATTTGCGAAAAAACGCTGGGACCGGCTCATCCCGATATTGCCATGAGCCTGCACAATCTGGCGTCACTTTACTCTGATCAAGCGCAGTATGTGCAAGCCGAGCAGCTTCTCCAGCGTGCATTGGAGATTTCGGAAAAAACATCCGGTCCGAATCACCCTGATGTGGCGACCTGTCTGAATAATTTGGCGGAAGTGTACCGCATTCAGGGGCAGCATGAGACGGCGGCCGTGCTTCTCGCACGGGCATTGGCGATTGACGAGCAAAGCCTGGGGCCGGATCATCCCGATGTCGCCACGCATCTGAATAACCTGGCATTGCTGCATCTCGCCCAGAGACAGTATGCGGAGGCAGAGCCGCTCCTCCAGCGTGCGCTGGCCATTTCAAAAAAAACCCTGGGCCCAAGCCATCCTGACATGGCAACCAGCCTGCACAACCTTGCGGCGCTCTATCGCGGTCAAGAACAGTATGCTCAGGCCGAGCGGCTCTACAAACGCGCGCTGAAAATAAATGAAAAGAATTTTGGCCCGAATCACCCTGCTGTAGCCATAAGCCTGAAAAGCCTGGCGGCTCTATACCGTGAAAACGATCAGCCAAAAGCAGCAAAGCCGCTGGAAAAACGCGCATCGAAAATATGGGCGATACGCCGATAAATTCCTGGGTTCGGACCATTGCAGCGTAACTAGGGTCTGTTAACGCTCGCCCCAATCCGTAAGACGGACACACACAAATTTGGATTCCAGAAGCGCTCCATATAAAATTGCGCCCATGACCAAAATCTCCCAATTTATCGATTTTTCCGCCCCGTCCGTGGATGTGGCCCGATCCCTGATAGGCACGATCTTGCTTGTCGATGGAGTCGGAGGCCGGATTGTCGAGACGGAAGCCTATGATCACGAAGATCCTGCCTCGCACAGCTTTGGCGGCCCGACTAAACGTAACCGGGTGATGTTTGGTCCGCCCTGTCGAGCCTATATATATCGCTCATACGGAATCCACTGGTGCCTCAATTTCGTTTGCCGCGCGGATGGGCATGGTGCAGGCGTTTTAATCCGCGCGATCGAACCGCTTGCAGGGCTGGATATCATGCGTGCGCGGCGCGGGCTTGACCATCCACGCCTGCTTTGTTCCGGACCGGGACGTGTCTGCCAGGCACTCGGCATCACTGATGCGCATAGCGGCATGCGGATCGATACGTCGCCGTTCCAGCTCCTGCCTTTAGCGGAAGAAATTTCCGTCGTCACCGGTCCGCGCATTGGTATTTCGAAAGCGAAAGAGATGCCCTGGCGGTTCGGACTTTCCAGGTCTCCCTTCCTGAGCCGTCCATTCCGTTGAGACATTCAAATTCGCTGGGCCTGCCCCGGAATGGCTATTGCATCTCTTAAGTCTGACCTGACCCAATCTATTGTATTATTTTTTTACCGCACCCGCTTATCGCTAATTCCAGCGCAACCTGCCATATAAAAATGGAATTTCGCAGCTTCTCTTCCAAAGTAATAGAAAGAGGAGCTGTATTAAGATTACAGGCGGCAGGAATCTCAAATTATCAGCCGCATCACAATAATAATTTTCAGCCCAGGAGAAAGTAATGAATGCTCTAATCAATAAGCTCGGCTGGCTCGCATTCGCCGTCCTTGGCGCCTTCGCGTTCGCATTCATCGCATTGCATCACGGCGAGTCCATCGGTGCGATATGGATCGTGATCGCCACTGTCTGCGTCTATACGATTGCTTATCGCTTTTACAGCCAGTTCATTGCCCGGCGGGTGCTGAGGCTGGACGTCACCCGCATGACCCCCGCTTACAAATTCAATGACGGCCTGGATTATGTGCCGACCAACAGATATGTATTGTTCGGCCATCATTTTGCCGCCATTGCGGGCGCCGGACCGCTCGTCGGGCCGATACTGGCCGCGCAGATGGGCTACATGCCCGGCATGCTGTGGTTGTTGGCCGGCGTTGTGTTTGCCGGCGCGGTACAGGATTTTATCGTGCTGTTTGTTTCCACCCGGCGCGATGGCCGTTCGCTGGGCGATCTGATCAAGTCGGAACTCGGACAGATACCCGGCATGATCGCCCTGTTCGGCACATTCTTCATCATGCTGGTCCTGTTGGCGGTACTGGCGCTGATCGTGGTCAAGGCGCTGGCGGAATCGCCCTGGGGCACCTTCACTGTTGCCGCCACTATTCCAATTGCCTTGTTCATGGGGGTTTACGCACGCTTTATCCGGCCAGGTGCGATTGGCGAAGTCTCGCTGATCGGCTTTGTTTTGCTGATGCTGTCGATCGTCGCGGGGCAGTATGTACAGGAAATACCTTCGATGGCCGCCCTATTCACCCTCACAGGCGAGCAGCTCACCTGGATGCTGATTGCCTATGGCTTCATTGCGTCCGTGCTGCCGGTCTGGCTGTTGCTGGCGCCACGCGACTACCTGTCCACGTTCCTGAAGATCGGCACCATCGTCGGTCTGGCGATCGGTGTCATCTTCATTTCGCCGGAACTCAAGATGCCGGCATTTACACAATTTGTGGATGGCTCCGGCCCGGTCTGGTCGGGCAGTCTGTTTCCCTTCCTGTTCATTACCATCGCCTGCGGCGCGGTATCCGGCTTCCACTCGCTCATTTCCTCCGGCACCACGCCCAAGATGATCCGGAATGAAGGCGATGCCCGCTTCATCGGCTATGGAGCCATGCTGATGGAATCGTTTGTCGCCATCATGGCGCTGGTAGCCGCCTCCACCATCGAACCGGGCGTGTACTTCGCCATGAACAGCCCGGCCGCGATCATCGGCACCACGGCGGAATCGGCATCGCAGGCCATATCGCAATGGGGGTTTTATGTCACGCCCGAGATGATCACGCAGACCGCGCGGGATGTGGGAGAGCACACGATCATTTCCCGCACCGGCGGCGCGCCGACGCTGGCGGTGGGCATGGCGCAGATTCTGTCAGATGTCATTGGTGGCCGAGCCATGATGGCGTTCTGGTATCACTTCGCCATCCTGTTCGAAGCGCTTTTTATCCTGACGGCGGTCGATGCGGGCACGCGGGCCGGACGCTTCATGCTGCAGGATCTGCTCGGCACCTTCATTCCGTCGATGAAACGTACCGACTCGTTGATTGCCAGCTTGATCGCCACCGCGATCTGCGTCGCAGGGTGGGGCTATTTTCTGTATCAGGGTGTGGTCGATCCGCTGGGGGGAATCAACACCCTGTGGCCGCTGTTCGGTATCTCCAACCAGATGCTGGCCGGTATCGCGCTGATTCTCTGCACGTGTGTCCTGTTCAAGATGAAGCATGACCGTTACGCCTGGGTCACTATCGTACCCGCCACCTGGGTTCTGGTCTGCACGCTGACTGCCGCATGGCAGAAGATTTTCGACGTGAATCCGCGCATCGGCTTTCTGGCGCATGCCGGCAAATACAAAGAGGCACTCGCCGATGGTGTACTCCTGGCACCAGCCAAATCATTGGAACAGATGCGGCAAGTCATTTTTAACGATTATGTCAACGCGTCGCTGGCGGCCCTGTTCATGCTGGTACTGATCAGCATGCTGATATTTGGTATCCAGACAGTACTGCGTGCGCGCGGCACAGGCGGCCCTACCGCCAAAGAGGCGCCGTTTGAACTATTACCGATCGAAGCAACCCCCGGAACATGAGGTACCCATCCATGCCAAATAAAATTACCGGCATTACCAGGGCTGCGCGCTATCTCAGGCAGAGCATGCGGCTGATGGTAGGCGTGCCCGAGTACAGCACGTATGTCAATCACATGAAAATCACGCATCCCGATCAACCGGTCATGTCTTATCAGGAATTCTTCCGGGAGCGTCAAGAAGCACGGTATGGAGGAAAGGTCAGCCGATGTTGTTAGTGGCTGCCTGCACGATGGGGTATTTATAAGTGCGGAACCGCAGTGCAGGCTATTGGTGGCAAATTGACATGGCCTTCCGTGGGAGGCCATTTTCACAGCAGTTCGAAAACAAGCAGCTCGGCTTTCTCTCCCCCATCGAGAACAAGATGGCTTTCACCGGTAAGCCTTGCGGCGTCACCCGCATGCAGGGGGGTACCGTTGAGCGATACCCTGCCGCGGGCAACATGAACATAAACAAAGCGATCTGCGGCGATCGTCCGCTCGATCCTTTCACCGGCATCCACCAGCCCGGCGAACAATTTCGCGTTCGCATGAATTTTTACCGAGCCATCAGCACCATCCGGTGAAGCGATCAGACATAACGTGCCGCGTTTTTTTGCGTCGTCAAAATACTTTTCCTCATAGCCGGGCGGAATTCCCGTGACATTCGGCATAAACCAGATTTGCAGAAAATGCAGCTGCTCGCTCGAAGAAGCGTTGAATTCGCTGTGCTGCACACCCGTGCCCGCACTCATGCGCTGCACGCTTCCCGGACGTATGACGGAGCCGTTGCCCATACTGTCGTGGTGTGCGAGCGTCCCTTCCAGCACATAACTGATGATCTCCATATCGCGGTGACTATGCATGCCGAAACCCCGGCCCGGCTCGACCCGGTCTTCAT
Source organism: Nitrosospira sp. Nsp13 (assembly GCF_900101945.1). Lineage (NCBI taxonomy): Bacteria > Pseudomonadati > Pseudomonadota > Betaproteobacteria > Nitrosomonadales > Nitrosomonadaceae > Nitrosospira > Nitrosospira sp. Nsp13. Next base: position 23,533 of record NZ_FMVD01000019.1, read on the forward strand.
TGATGACACGCAGCGCGCGAAACTGCATGTATTCCAGGTCGTGGTAATCCGCGAAAGAAAAGCTGTGCCAGGAATCCAGCCAACCGTGTTCGGCATGACCGCGCTCCCCGGCGCGACGTAACTCCATCATGAATGGCCTCCGCTAGGTGAATAAAGGGTGAGTAAAAAGTAAGTCAAGATGCAACGGCGCGGTGCGGCACACCGTTCACCGGGAAACAGGAAAAAACCCAACGGGAAGCAAGTGGCGCGTGCCGATTCACGGGCCGGCCCCCATCGAATTATAAGCGTTGGACGATGCCGGGACACCACCGACAAAATGGGAAACCCTGGGTGGCGTGCTGCCGATGTGAAAGCGGTGGATAGCTTCCTGAATGCGCTGGTCTTCTCGGGTCACGCGCGCATGCTGGCGCAAATGATCGAGCCAGGAATCAACCTGGAAGATCTCGACATAACGGCCAGGCATCGCAACATCCTCGAATATACCCCAGGCGAATGCGCCATCCCGGCGCCGGATGATACCCAGCGGCTGCATCGCATCCAGGAAGGCTTCCCGTTGACTCAATGCAACCTCATATTCAATCGTAACCAGCACGGGGCCGCGATCTTTGTCCGGCTCCTCCATCACGGATGGATGCGTCCAATGGTAAGACGGAGCCAGATCGGGCGTTTCCCGAGCGCCAAGGCTGAATCCGCGGACGGCCAGCGCCGCCAGCACAGCACCGGCGGCCGAAAGTAGCAGTGCGGCGGGAGTGCCAGCCTGCGCGGCAACCCAGCCCCACAGCAAACTCCCGAGTGTCATACCGGCGGAGAATATCATGATGTAAAGGGACAAGGCGCGACCACGAACCCAGGCCGGAACCGAGATCTGGGCGGCCACTTGCAGTGATGACAGGACGCTGAGCCATGCCGCGCCGCAAATCACCATGACGCCGTACAGCATGGCTTCGCTTCGGATCGTCGCGAGGCCCGCAGTGGTCAGCGCGTAGACGATGGTTGCAATAAGCACCTGGTGGTCGCGAGTGATATACATCCGCATGCGTGGCATGAAAACAGCAGCAGCTACCGCTCCGATACCGACAAAGGCGAGCAGCAATCCATAGGTTCCGGGGCCTCCCCCAAGCTCGCTGCGCGCGATCAGCGGAAGCAGCGCCCATGCGGAGGTTGCGAAGAGGATGAACGCTGTCGCCCGGATCAGCACCGCGCGGAAAAGCGATGCCATGCGCGCATAACGCAGGCCGGCCCGTAACGCTTGAAAAAATCGCTCGGGCGGCAGAGCCTGCTCATCCCGCTCGCGTTTCCAGTAACATAACATCGCCACCATGCCGAGGAACGAGATCATATTAAGGCTATAGGCGGCCCAAGCGCCAAGTTGCGCCAGCAGCAGGCCGCCGATGGCAGGGCCGACAGCGCGCGACAGATTCATTGACAACGCACCCAGCGCAACGGCTTGGGGCAGCATATTTCCGGGCGCGAGTTCGGCTGTGCTGGCACTCAATGCCGGCATCGCCATTGCTGCGCCTGAGCCCAAAGCAAAGGTGAGAATCAACAGACTCCAGGCGTCGAGCTGCCCGGTTGCGGCGAGAAAAGCCAGCGCCGCCGATGCAAGCGCCATCCATATCTGGGTCACAATAAGGTAGCGGCGGCGATCAACAATGTCGGTAAACGCACCCGCCGCCAGCGCGAACATCACGATCGGCAGCGAAGCTGCCGCCTGCACCAGGGACACCATCACCGGCGAGGGAGACAGGTCGGTCATCACCCAGCCGGAGGCGGTCCAATTGATCCAGCTACCAATGTTGGAACCGAGCGATGCAAGCCAGAAGACCCGGAACATCGGTAACCTGAGCGGCGCCCACGCGCCGGGGTGCGAGGCATTCGAGACGCTATCGTCGACAGGCTTGCTCACCAGCGGAATGCCAGGCTTGTCATGAGAAAGTCGACGCTTCTACCGCCGGCCTGCCTCAAGGCTTCCCCCGCGCTGAAATGGACCGCGGCGGCGCGAATTTCCCACTGAGGATGGACACGATAACTGCCTTCCAGCCTGATCTGGTCGCCGATATACCGGCCGGTTCCGATGGTTTCAGGTATTGCCACCAAGGGCGCGGGTGGCGTGTAAACCGCATCTTCTTTGTAATGTTTCCATAGGAAATCCCAGCCTAAAACGAATGTGAGCGAATGAGCAGGCTTGATCGTCAAGACCGGCTGCACATCCATGATATTACCTGGCGCCAGCAGTGCCGCCTCGCTGAAGTAGGTCGGATTGGGATAGAGCGCATTGATGGTACCAAGTTGCCTGTCGCCGGGATTTTTATCGCCGCTGGCAATATCCGCTTTTAGGCCGAGCCGCGGTGACCAGGGTAAATTGGCAAAGGTAAAACCGGTATCGGAGGCAACCGTCCAGGCACGGATGGTCTGATCGCCGACATGGCCGGTCTGGAATACGGCTTCCATGTTCCAGTCCCAGCCCTTTGCGGAACCAAAAAGCCGCGTGCCGAAAGAATGCCTGTTTTCCCGCCCCTGCGCCGCTGCAAATTGTCCCTGATCTCTTTCGTAGCCAAGCCAGTAAAGATCGATCTTGAGGGGAGCCATACTCTCCGGAACAAGTGTGGCATACAAACCGTAGAGTGCTTGCGACTTATTGGCATTGTCATCAAAGGCACCCGGCCTATTGAGAACCGGACGAAAGGCGAAGCCGTCGATGCGATGCGATCCCTGTCTCCAACTGGCGCGTACACCGTCGAACGCAAGGCGAATATTGGGACCCTCCCGCACCGCGATCAGACGCGAGGTGCCGAGCGTCATTTCCTGTCGACCAACCCGGAGAGAAAACATATCGCCATTCCATGCCAGGAAGCCCTGCTGCAGGTCGAGGTTGCTTTGATCGGAGCTGACAGGTCCACCTCGGCGCCCGGCTTCGTCATATGCCCCGAACTGCACAAACATCTGGGCATGCTTACCGACACGTAGATCACCATGCGCCAAGCCTCGAAACAGCGTGTAGCCGTCACCGCCGGCGCTCCCCATGGCGCTGCCGATACCGAAATCAACCGGACGGTAACTTTGGGCACGCACCCGCGCGTCGGCACCAAATGTCAGCGTGGCAGTCTCGCCGATGCGCCAGCATTTCGGTGCGATTTTATTACAGCTGGCTCCCCAATCCTCTTCGAAACGCAGCGGCAGATATTCGGATGCGACCGCTGGCAATGGTATGGCGAGCACCACAACGGTAAGCAGGCTGACCTTGCAGTTTTTTGCCGTCTGCTGACGCATGGAGATCTGCCTTTCGCAAATAACGGTTTGCCGGTTTGCCGGGCAAGAGAAGCCCGGTACACGCTCACACCGCCCAGCACGAACAGCCGAGAACACCCCAGAAGCCGCGCTGGTCACCGGCATCCACAGCACCCTGATACGCGCGTCCATGGGCATGCCCGTGAACAGAGCAACCAGTTCCGCAACCACAGGCTGCCTGAGCGAGCCGGTGCATGGCAGGCGCGTTTGCCGCGGGTTTGAAGTAGCCCCCGAAGTGATTCACTGGCGACCAGTCCGGCATGGCCGGGACCAGGGGCGGGGCAAGCTTGTTGAATTCGTCGTCGCCGTGGGCGATACGCCCGCCAACAATCGTCAGCACCGAAACAAGATTTCGAATTTCGTCTTCCGGAATCTTGAAATAGTCGGCGGACAGCACAGCAAGGTCGGCGTATTGTCCGGGCTTGATCTGACCTTTGACGCCTTCTTCGTTAGAGAACCAGGTATTCGCCTGGGTGTACAGGCGTAGCGCCATCTCGCGATCCACCAGATTTTCCGCCGGATACAGCGAAAGACCGCCCAGGGTCTTGCCGGTAGTAAGCCAGTAGAGTGCATTCCATGGGTCATAGCTGGCCACGCGAGTGGCATCGGTACCTGCGCCAACGTTCACGCCCATTTCCAGCATGCGCTTATAAGGGGGGGTGCGCTCCGCAGCCTTGCTGCCGTAGCGTTGCACGAAATACTCGCCCTGATAGGCCATCCGGTGCTGAATGGCGATTCCGCCGCCAAGTTTGGCGATACGTTCCAGGTTGACGTCGGTCACGGTTTCGGCATGATCGAAAAACCAGTGTATGCCATCGAAGGGAATGTCCCGGTTCACCTTCTCGAATACGTCCAGTGCACGCGAGATGGTCTCGTTATAGGTCGCATGCAGGCGAAACGGCGAGTGATTGCTGGCAAGGATGCGCACCACGGCTTCCAGGTCGTTCTCCATGTTCGGCGCCATATCCGGGCGTGGCATGCGGAAATCCTCGAAATCTGCCGCGGAAAATACCAGCATCTCACCGGCACCATTATGCCGGTAGTAGCCGTCTCCTTCGCCCGGCTTCAGCATCTTTGTCCATTTCGAGAAATCTGAAACCTCTTCTCCCGCTTTCTGCGTAAACAAGTTGTAGGCAATGCGCACGGTCAGCTCGCCAGCCTTGTGCAAATCCTCGATAACCTTGTAGTCATCCGGATATTTCTGAAAACCGCCGCCAGCATCGATCACGCCGGTTATACCCAGGCGGTTCATCTCACGCATGAAGTGGCGCGTGGAATTGAGCTGATACTCGTAAGGCAGCTTGGGGCCTCTGGCCAGTGCCGCATACAGAATCAGCGCATTCGGTTCCGCCAGCAGCAGGCCCGTCGGTTCTCCGTTGGCATCCTTGGCAATCAGTCCACCCGGCGGGTTGGGGGTGTTACGGTCGTAGCCGCAGGCGCGTAGTGCTGCGCGGTTAAGCAGTGCACGGTCGTAGAGATGCAAGATGAAAACCGGCGTATCCGGTGCGACCGAGTTGATTTCGTCGAGCGTCGGCAATCGTTTTTCGGCGAATTGCATCTCAGTAAAGCCACCGACGATACGCACCCATTGCGGCGCAGGCGTGCGCGCCACCTGTTCCTTCAGGCGACGCATCGCATCAGCCAGCGAAGGGATGCCGTCCCAGCGCAATTCCATGTTGTAATTGAGCCCACCGCGAATGAAGTGCAGATGCGAATCCGTCAGGCCGGGAATGACGCGGCGGTGATTGAGATCCACCACCTGCGTGTTGCTGTCAGCGAAGCGCATCACCTCGCCGTCATCCCCCACGGCAATGAAACGGCCGTCGGAAATCGCGACAGCCGCCGCTTGCGGATTCTGGCGATCCAGGGTCGTGAATTGGCCGTTGCGAAGGATCAGTTGGGCTTTAGGACTGTTCATCGTTGGCTCTCCTGGGGTGGCTAACCCACCCGTTCTTGAAAGTAATAAAGACACGCCGGCGGCCTGCAAAATACGGCGGCGGCGTAAATCGGGGGCGGGCTTACCCATGGATCGTCACCGGCGTGGGTCTAGGCATCCATTCACCAGAGAAGTCACGATCATCAGGCAAAATCTATCCGCCGCCCACTCCGTGCCGCCTTACTTCTTGGTGATGGCGAAGTAACTCGTCATCAGATTCCGATAATTCGGAAGATAATTCGAGAACAGGGCACCCAGTCCTTCGATATCGTTGCGCCAGTCGCGATGCAGTTCGCAAGCCACACCGAACCAGCTCATCATCTGCACGCCTGCCGCCTGCATTCGCATCCAGGCAGCGTCGCGGGTCACTTCGTTGAAAGTGCCGGAAGCATCGGAAACCACGAACACCTCGTAGCCTGCCTCGATGGCGGACAACGCCGGAAAAGCCACACAGACTTCAGTCACCACCCCGGCGATAATGAGCTGCTTGCGGCCGGTCTTTTTGATTGCATTGACGAAATCTTCATTGTCCCAGGCATTGATGTTGCCGGGACGCGCGATGTAAGGCGCATCAGGAAACATTTCCTTGAGTTCCGGCACCAGCGGCCCGTTCGGGCCCTCCTCGAAACTTGTTGTCAGGATGGTCGGCAGCTTGAAATACTTGCCACAGGCTGCCAGGGCGAGCACATTGTTCTTGAACTCGTTAGGTGAAAAGTCCTGCACCAGCGAGATCAGGCCCGCCTGATGGTCAACCATCAGGATAGCGGCGTCATCCTTGGAAAGTCGGTTGTATTTGAAGGATTTGTCCATTTTCATGCTCCTTGTAAGTTATTGATTGGATTATGGTTTTATAAACAATAATTGCAACACGCTTTAAGCCACAAACGAAGCCAGACTCACGTCTTCGCCTTCTGCACCGCCTGCGCCTTGTCGTAACTCTCGATCAGCAGCCGATAATGGGGCATGTTGAAGTCGGCGTAAATATCGGCGAACGCCATCGCCTCCGGTCGATTCCAGGTTTGTTGCAGCTCCGAGATAACCGCGAGTGTATCGATCGGAATCACACCGGCTTGCACGATGCGGGCGATGGTCAGATCGGTACCCATCACGCTTGAGTTGCCCGAGGCATCCACCACGGCATAGACCTTGTAACCAGCGGCCACCGCGCTGATGGAGGGAAAAGCCATGCACACGCTGGTGAGCGTGCCGGCCAGAATCAGCGTTTTGCGGCCGGTCGCTTCGACAGCTTTGACGAAATCAGCACTATCCCAGACATTGATCTCACCGCGACGCCCCACATATTGAGCATGTGGGGCCGCTTGATGAATTTCGGGAATGAGCGGGCCGTTCGGGCCGTCCGGCACCGAAGCCGAAGTAATGACCGGAATCTTGAGCAGCGTAGCGACTTTGGCAAGTGCAATCGCGTTACGGCGCAGATCCGGTACTGGGATGTCCTTGACCAGCTGAAACAGACCACTCTGGTGGTCGATGAGAAGCATGAGGGTTTCTTCGGGTTTGATGTGGCTCATACTGTCCTCCTTGGGTTTAGTTTCGTAAAAAAGTCTTGCGTCAGCAACAAAACTCATCGGTTAGGGACAAATGTTTCACTTCATATACCCCATTTTGCCGCTCTGGTAATCCACCATCGCCTGGCGAATCTCCTCGGCGCTGTTCATGACGAAAGGACCGCTCCCGACGATCGGCTCGTCAATCGGTTCACCGCAGAGCAGCAATGCTGTCGTATCCTGGGCACTATCGATACAGAGCTGATCACCTTCCCGCTCAAACAGGGCAATTTCCGCCGGCCCGATTGTTTCAGCGCCACCGACCCTCACCGAGCCTTTGAGCACCGCCAGTATCGTGGTGTAGCCGTCGGGTACGGGAAGACAAATCTGCCGCTCGCTCGCCAGGCGGAGATCCCATACATGGATCGGTGTGAAAGTGCGGGCTGGCCCCTTGATTCCATCGAACTGGCCGGCAATGACGCGCACACTGCCCTGACCATGAGGAAGACTCAAAACGGGAATCTGGCTATTCAGGATGCTTTGGTAATGCGGCGGTGACATTTTGTCCTTGGCGGGCAGGTTGACCCACAGCTGTACCATTTCAAACATCCCGCCGCGGCGCGCAAACTCGTGGCCATGAAACTCTTCGTGAACAAGACCGGATGCGGCAGTCATCCATTGCACATCGCCCGGACCAATGCCGCCGCCGCCACCAGAACTGTCACGATGCTCCACCTCACCGCTATAAACAATGGTCACCGTCTCAAAACCGCGATGCGGATGTTCGCCCACACCGAGGCGTTTTTCAGTTGGCGGAAATTCCATGGGACCGGCATAGTCGAAGAGCAGGAAAGGGCTGATCGCCGGTCCCAGGTTCGAATAGCCAAGAAGTGTGCGCACGGGAAACCCGTCGCCGACCCAATGGCGTTCTGTACTACGTTGGATACGACGCAGCTTCTTGATTGATAGTTCAGGTTTTATTGCCGACATTAGCTATCTCCTCTCGAATTTTTTAACGCGCCGGCGGCAAGATACCGGATGGCAAACTTGCCAAGTCCGGGTAGCGGTTTGGTCCATTAATTTCATCATGTGCTTTAATATAGTCTATTAAAGGTTAGCGTACTCTTCTCCGGATGGGTGCGGAATCGGTCTTTCTTCGAAATTAGCGTTCGGAAAAACAGAACAATGCAAATTCGACTTGATGATATTCTGGCCTTTCTGCAAGCGATGGAAACCGGGAGCATCAGTGCCGCGGCCCAGCGCATGGGCTTGTCAAAGTCTGTCATCAGCAAACGCATTACCGATCTGGAGGTTGTGTTGAAGGTCGAGCTGCTGCATCGCTCGACGCGCGGAGTGGTCCCGACGGACAGGGGGGCCGCGTTCTATCAGCGTGCACGCTCAATTATGCAGCAGCTTGACCAGGCGGCGGAAGAACTCATCGAGCAGGATGGCGAGTTGTGCGGATCGTTGCGGATTGCCGCCCCCATGACCTTTGGAACCACCTACCTTGGGCCGATCCTGTTCGCTTTCATGAGCCGCCACCCGCGCTTGGGACTTGCGCTGGATCTTGATGACCGGATTACCGACTTGCCCGGCGAAGGCTACGATCTGGGAGTTCGTATCGGGCGGCTGCATGACTCGTCGCTTGCGGCCCGCAAGCTGGCGGTGAGCCGTCGCGTGGTGTGTTGCAGTCCTGCCTATGCCCAACGTGCTGGTCTGCCGGCAATGATCGAGGAATTGGCGGGCCATGCATGCATCGGTTACGCCAATGTGTCGGCCAGTCACATCTGGCAGTTCGAGCCAGCAGAGGCTGGGGGTATGCCCCGCTCACTGGTGGTACGTAGCCGGATCGTCGCCAATAACGGTGAATCGATACGGGATGCGGCTATCGCGGGGCTTGGTATTTCCATTCTTCCGGTCTTCATCGTCGCCAAAGCGCTGGCGAGCGGTCAACTTATCAACGCTCTGCCGGATGCATGCCCGGTTGCAGACACGATCTACGCGGTCTATCCGCGAAACCGCCATCTTCCGACGAAGGTTCGTACCGTCATTGATCACCTGGTTGCGGTATTCGAGGGAGATCCTCCATGGGAGCGAGAATTAAACTCGACATAAATTTTTCCATTACTGCTGCGTGAGACGCTCTATAGAGGTCACCTCAGGTATCTATACCTGTACCAGGCTGCACTCAGTACATTTATGCCATGCGGCATTCGCAAATAGCCTATTTTTCAGATTCTCAACACAATAGAAAGACGCCATGATAAAAATCATCGGGATTACCCAAAATGCCTGGCTACCCGTGCTGCGTACATTAGGCACGCGCCCGTGGTTCGGGGGACGCTGCTGGTATCATGAGCGCAGCACGTCTTCAACGAATCCGGCGAAATGGTAGATGAAGCAGCGTGTAAGCAGCTTCGGGATTTTCTTGTCGGGTTTATCGAGTTCGTTCAAACCAGTAGAAAACTGCAAAGCTGAAATAATGGGTTCTCATCCGAAATCTTTCCAAGGCGAATCATTATGATGACTCCGAATATGAAGCGAAGGCAATGCCTGATTGGCGCCTGCGGTTTAGGTCTGGGAATGGCCTTGGGCGCCGCGGCCGAAGCCCCTCCACCAGGATCAATCGACACGGAGCCTTATCCGCGTGACGCGAGTGAGGCACTGGCACGATTGAAGAAAGGAAACCAGCGTTTCATGGATGATAAACCGCTTCATGATCGCCAGAAGTCGTCCTGGCGCAGCCTTCTCGTCGAGACCCAAAAACCATTCGCCACCGTTCTGGGTTGTAGCGATTCGCGCGTGCCGCCTGAACTCATCTTCGATGTTGGATTTGGCGAGCTCTTCACGATTCGGCTAGCCGGCAATATTATCGCGCGAGATGTGATCGGCTCCTTGCAATATGCCGTGCGTCATCTACATACCTCGCTGGTGGTTGTGCTGGGGCATGAAAGTTGCGGTGCCGTCACTGCCACCGTGGACGAGATGCTCCATAAGCCCACGGAACCGGAATATATCGGGGCGCTAATCCAATTGATCAAGCCTGGACTAGGAGAACTCGATTTGAAGCTGGGTCGGGACACACTGCTGCGCGCCGCCGTGGAAGCGAACGTCCGCTGGTCCATGCGGCAACTCGCCACGCTTCCGGAGGGGGAACGAGCGCTCCGGGAAGGACGCGTGACCATGGTGGGAGGCGTTTATGAGTTGGCGACGGGGCACGTTCGTTTTCTAAATTAGATCCATATATTATCTCATCCATTTTTGGTATTTCCATTCTTCCGGTCTTCATCATCGCCAAAGCGCTGGCGAATGGTCAACTTATCAATACTCTGCCGAATGCATGCCCGGTTGCAGATACGATCCATGCGGTCGATCCGCGAAACCGCCATCTTCCGACAAAGGTCCGTGCCGTCATTGATCACCTGATTGCGGTGTTCGAGGGTGAGCCCCCTTGGGAACGAGAATTGAACTCGGCATAAATTTTTCTTATTATCACCGGTAAGAAGCCGCTCATTAAACCAGAATTCGGCGATTAGACAGGGTGAATCCGCTTCAGAGCGAGATATTCCGCGCAAGAAGCGTGAGCCTGAGACTATCGGTAAACGTGGAAGAAAAAAAAGTTGGCTGGCTTGCCCTGAATGAGGCTGGCTGGCTGAAAGGCCATTGGGTAGGAGAACCCAGTGGCAACGGATAAACTTACGTGAGCGTTGGAATCTCAACACCGCCATTCGGATGGGCTTCCGGACAAGCTTCCAATTGGCGATTGTTGATTTTCATGAAATCTGCACTATGCTGGCAACAGGCAAACTCCATTTACTTGCCATTATTACAGGATTTCTCTAATCAATAATGATAATGATTCTTATTATAATTATTAATCGAGAAAAAGCAAGGCTTTTCTGCAATTTCTGTCACATGGACGTAACAATATCGTGTCAACGTTCCAATAACTATGACAATGAGCATGAACTCGCCGCGTAAAGACAATAAAATCTTGCCATCCGGATATGGCAAAAAGGATCCAAAAGATCCGTATACTGACTTATTGCGGGAACTGGCCGCGCTGCATCAGGATTTGACAGCAATGGAAAGCGAATCCGCCGGAATGTTACAGAAGGTGGATGCGCGCCATCGGGCCAGTGCGATCAATCTGATTCATTATTTGGGCTTGCGGCGGCGCGATGTGCGTCCTTTGCAGGAAAAGCTCGCGGCGGCTGGACTCTCATCCATGGGGCGAGCGGAGTCGCATGTCTTGAGCAACCTGGATGCCATCATTATTCTGTTGCGGCGCGCGATGGGCGAGCAGACGCTGCAATCCCCCCCTTCTCCCGGCGATCCCGCGGCGGCGGGTCCCGCGCTGCTCGAAACCAACGCCAATAATCTGCTTGGCAAACCTCCGCCACAGAGGCGCGTACGTATTTTGGTCACGTTGCCGGGCGATGTCGCGGACAACTATGCATTGATCAAAGATATGCTGCTGCAAGGTATGGACTGTGCCCGGATCAATTGCGCGCATGATGATGCTGCCGTCTGGGCGCGCATGATCAAACAAATCAAACGCGCTCGACGCGAAACAGGACGCCACTGCCGCATCCTGATGGATCTGGGCGGCCCGAAAATACGTACCGGAGAAATTTCACCCGGCCCTGCGGTGCTAAGATGGCAGCCGAAACGCGACGCGTACGGCAAAGTGACAGAACCCGCCCGCATTTGGATATATCCGGAGGAGGAAGCCTCTTCCTGCCCCGTGCATGCCCATGTCTGTTTTTCCGTCAAGGGGGACTGGCTGGCGCAGGCAACGGCACGCGACAGGATCGAATTCACCGATGCTCGCGGCGCATTGCGCAACCTGCAATTGGTCGGACAGGCCGGAAACGGTTACTGGGCGGAATCCACACAGACTGCATACATTAAGCCCGGCCTGAAACTTTACTTGTTGCGAGTACCTTCCTCCGGACATCCGCGCGGAACGGGTTATGCCGGTGAGATAGGCATGCTGCCCCAGGCACCCGCAACAATCCGGCTGTATAGAGGCGACAGCCTGATCATAACGCGCGACCCGGTCCCCGGCCTTTCCGCCCGGTTCGACGAAAGCGGCCAACTGTTGCGCGCGGCCAGCATTGCCTGTTCATTACCGGAGATCTTTGCGGCCGTTAACCCCGGTGAACGCATCCTGATCGACGATGGCCGCATCGGCGGCGTAATCCGCAGTGTCACTGCCGGCGAAATCCTGGTTGAAATCACCCAGGCGCGCGACGGTGGAGAAAAACTGCTCGCCGACAAGGGTATCAACCTGCCGGATAGCCAGCTTGATCTGATTGGTCTGACGGCCCAGGACATCATCGATCTGGAATTCATTGCACATCAGGCGGATATGGTTGGGCTTTCCTTTGTACGGCGGCCCGCGGATATCACATTGTTGCAGCAGCATCTGAAACGTCTTGATGCCGACAAGCTGGGGATCGTGATCAAGATCGAAACACGCGCCGCTTTCGAACAATTGCCGGAACTGATGTTTACCCTGCTAAGCTCCCCGGTGGTGGGAGTCATGATCGCGCGTGGCGATCTGGCAGTGGAATGCGGCTATGAACGACTGGCGGAATTGCAGGAAGAAATTTTATGGTTGGCCGAGGCGGCGCATCTTCCGGTAATCTGGGCCACTCAGGTACTGGAAGGATTGGCCAAAACCGGCAAACCCAGCCGTGCCGAAGTCACTGACGCAGCCATGGGGGAGCGTGCCGAGTGCGTGATGCTCAACAAGGGCCCGCACATTATCGAGGCGATCCAGATGCTGGACAATATTCTGCAACGCATGCAGGCGCACCAGTGGAAAAAGCGGTCGCTGTTGCGGAGACTGCATTGGTAACAGAATAGCGGTAAATAGCCATGCGAGATTAAAACCGGCTACGGTTATCCAAAATTAACTCTCTGCCATCGGCATCCCCAGAATTTTTCCGTGTGATCACCAGTGTATTTGCAAAAAAGCTTGCTTTCCACTTATTATTAAATATAATAAGAATCATTATCATTATTGATTACAGAGATTTATTGATAAGCTATTGAATCAGACCGCCGTATTCCACCAGGTTGGACCAATGCTATGTATCTATGTATATACGCGAGGCGCGCGAGGCGAATAATTTCGGTTGTTTTCATAGTTCCACATATCTTGTCACATAACTTTGACTGGAACGTAATCAGATTGTCATTTCTTTTCCCTATGCTTACCTCTATCAGACATGCACCTTGTGATCAAGGAAGGATAAAGGATAGCCCACCACATGGAATCGCCAATGTGAGACCCGCCATATGGTGACGCCCGAAGATTGCACTGGTTCAGATCAGTTGGTTCGCTAATTCCAATTTATGATTTGAATATGACTAATAAATCAATACGGGCACGGTGTTGCAATGTAATCTAATCAATAACCTGTTCTCTTGATATAACCAACCAGGAACAATTCGCCGGCCATGAGTCTTTTCTCTTCACTCTCTCCTGACCATCTTCAGCGTTACGCCCGCATCATCCAGGAAGGGATCGCGGTACGCAGTCATTTCGACCTTTTGAAATGGCTGCAAGGCGAGATGCAGCATTACCTGCCTCATGAAATCATGCTTGCCGCCTGGGGTGATTTTGAATCCAATTTAATTCGGCACGACATTGTTTCCACACTGCCTGGAGTCAGGACCGATCATTTGAACCCGGCACGTTTTTCTCCACTACTGGGGGATTTCCATAATCGCTGGATTGAACGGGGCAAGACTCCGTATACGCTGGATATTGGCGCGTCAGGCATTCTGTTTGAAAGCTGGAGACTACGGTGCTCCCTTGGCAGAGCATTGCAAGGCATGCGTTCTTCCCTGCTGCACGGCATCAGTGACAGGCGCGGGCATCATGATTGCCTTTACATTATTTTCAGTTCGCAAGACAAACTCGATAGCTCCAAGCTCAGCGCAATGGAAATCCTGCTGCCTTATCTCGATACCGCATTGCGCAGCGTGGCGCCTCTACCGCACCATCCACCGCTGCTGGCGGATTCTCCGGAAAGCGAAGATCATGGATTGAGCGAGCGTGAAAGCGAAATAATGAACTGGGTCAAGATGGGCAAAACCAATGGCGAAATTGGCAGCATCCTCTCCATCAGCGCCTTCACCGTAAAAAACCACATGCAGCGCATCTTCAAGAAACTTGATGTTTATAACCGGATGCAAGCCGTTTCCAAAATAGAGCGCAGCCTCAGCCATGGCTGAAGCCAACCCGACATTTTCTGCTTCTACGGTTTCCACCCATGCCAAGGGACCGCTTGGCAACAACATGCTGAGCACTGTCGAGGCCATTCTCGACCCTGCGGCATTGATACTTTCACTCTGGCTGGTGAGCACCAGCATTGAAGGAGGGGTGCCGCCTCCCTATATGATTCTCGCATTGATCGTGTTCTCGATCACCTTTCCCGGTACTTCGCGCCTGCAATCTTCTGTTATGGGGCTGGTCATCGACACTCTCTACAGCTGGTTCTGGGTAGTATTACTGTTGCTTTTCCTGGGCGTTGCCACCGGCTATATGGATGAATTCTCCAGCGAGGCGCTGATCACGTGGCTCTGGGTGGCGCCACTGAGCCAGATCGGCACTCATCTGGCGCTGCGTGCCAGCGCGCCCTTTCTGCTGATGCTGCAAGGGCCGCCGCAGCGCGCCATCATCGTCGGCATGAACGATCAGGGCGCCGCGCTGGCCAGCCGTAT
>NZ_FMVD01000018.1:0-42460 GCF_900101945.1 Nitrosospira sp. Nsp13
TACTACATAGGCGAACAGGATCTGTACCTGCCTAAGGACAAGGACGGAAAGTACAAAGTGTATTCCCAGCCCGCCGAAGGCATGGCTGAGATGCTAGAAGTTGGCAAAGGGCTGATCCCGACCCATGTCGTCTTCAATGGCGCGGTCGGTGCGCTGACGGGCGACAATGCGCTCAAGGCCAAAGTCGGAGAGAAAGTACTGTTCATTCACTCGCAAGCCAATCGTGATTCCCGCCCGCACTTGATCGGCGGCCATGGCGATCTGGTATGGCAGGGTGGCAAGTTCAGCGATCCCCCCATGACCAATCAGGAAACCTGGTTCGTCCCAGGGGGCGGGACCGGAGTGGCCTTGTATGAATTCAAGCAACCTGGCCTCTATGTCTACCTCAGCCATAACCTGCTGGAAGCCGTATTGCTGGGTGCCGCAGCACACATGAATGTCGAGGGCAAATGGAACGACGATCTCATGATCCAGCTCAAGAAACCGAATGAGAATTCAACCCCGGCGATGGATCACTAACAAGAATCCGTTAACAGCCTTTCCGGCGCGGCTTCAACGTTACGTTGAAGCCGCGTTTTTTTGTACGGGATACTGATCTGGAATATGAAATAAAATGAAGCTGACCGATAAGCCGGGTTCTGTCATGGACAATCATTCCTCTAGACGCACGGTTGCCCGTACGTTCAAGCAACCTACCCGCAGGCTCAGCGAGCAGCATCATCGCCTGCCTATTTGGTCTTGCTCCGGATGGAGGTTACCGCGTTTCACCGTAACTTAATACGCTCGTCTCTGTGGCCCTGTTCCTCACCTCACGGCGGCCGGCCATTAACCGGCATCCTGCTCTATGGAGCCCGGACTTTCCTCCCCCTGTCTTTCATGACTGAAAGCAGGCAGCGATTGTCTAGCCAGCTTCGGTTAGGATAGTATCATCAAACCGGAAGTATGAGACAAGCTTCCCCCAAGCTTTCCTTGCGAACTTATTTTTGTGTACTGTCTTTGTGAAAGCATCGTGTTTCGCACATCTCTTTTTACGAGTCGCCGTTGCGCTTGGCAGGATTTATCAGTCTTCCGTGACTTCAGACCGAAGAGCAATGTGGTGATTCATGCTCCCGTGGTCCATACGAAACAAAAAAGCGAGAAAGCCCTTCGATTCCAAAATATTCGAGTTATGATTCCAGATTCCACAAACCGGTAAGCCATAATTCCAAATCCGGCCGTTGTTACTCATTTATTAGGCTGATGCTATGATTGTTAAGGATGCTTTGTGCTATTTAGCCCTCATTTTCTGGGTGAGCCCGCCCAACCACTGGATTTAGGATATGAATCGTTGCGTACTACTCATTTCCACGCTGCTCCTCATTTTATCCGGATGCGCGGCACTCCGACTGCATGAACCGCTTCGCGTCTCCGTAGCCGGAATCGAACCATTGGAGGGAAGGGGTATGGAAGCACGTTTCGCGGTACACCTCAGGATTCAGAATCATGATGGCACGCCCCTTGACTATGATGGCATCGGACTCGATCTCGATTTGCGTGGGATGAGCTTCGCAAGTGGGGTAAGCGATCAGCAGGGCACGATACCCCGCTTTGGGGAAACGGTAATCACGGTGCCGGTAACAGTTCCTGGGACGGCTATGATTCGTCATGCCTACGGGTTTGCCACCGGCGATCGTACCAAGGCCGATTACCGGTTGCGTGGGCACCTTGGCGGACAGGGATTTGCCATCGGGCGGTACTTCGACTCAAAAGGAGAAATTACGCTGCCAACCATGCCGCCGGAGCAGGTGCACTAACATTAATCATCCTGGCAACGCACGGAACAGCGTCTTTCCCAGGAAGGTGTGACCCCGCCGCGGATGCCGGTGGCATGAAATGTGATCGGGCATTCCCTTTGTGATCCCCGCTTCGCCGAGACCCCGCGTGCGAGGGGCCCCTCGTGAGGCTCTGGGACATCCCATTCCAAAGCATTGCAATGCAACCATGCGCTACGAAAGCCGTGAAACCCAGCTCATAAACGGACCCCGTCAGGAAGACAAGAATCAGATTTCGAAACAATCTCTGTGAGTGATGGCTCGTTAGATTAACGAATTGGTGGGTCAAACTGCCGGACTCAAGATCATTCGCCGGAATCAAAAAAGTTTGCCCGGACGCTGCGTGAAACGACCCTGATACCGAAACCTGCCTATAGTCTCTCCTGGATCAGGAAGCTCCGTATTGTGCACGGTAGCTTTCTATCGCACGAAGATTGTGTCCCAGATTCCTGTTCCGCAGATAATTTGCAATGTCGTCCAGATTAACGATGCTGGCGACCTGAATTCCATATGCGTGATGAACCTCCTGCGTAGCAGAAAATCCTCCATTACCGCGCTCCATCCGGTCAAGCGCGATGATAACCCCACAAGGCATGGCGCCAGAAGCACAAATATGGCTGACAGACTCACGCACTGAAACACCAGCGGAAATGACATCATCCACAATCAGCACACGCCCGGCAAGGGGGGCGCCAACGAGGTTTCCCCCTTCGCCATGGTCTTTCACTTCCTTACGATTGAAACAGAAAGGGTAGTTATGCCCGCTCTCGGCCAGCGCGATGACAATAGCGCTAACCAGCGGAATGCCCTTGTAGGCGGGACCAAATAGCATGTCAAACGGAAGCTGGGCACCGAGAATGGCTTTGGCGTAAAATTGCCCCAGTTTCCTGAGAGAGTCACCGTCATTGAACAACCCGGCATTAAAAAAATACGGCGACATTCTCCCTGCCTTGGTTTTAAATTCGCCGAAGCACAATACATTGCGGCTAACGGCAAACTCAATGAATTCCTGACGAAAATCGGGCATCACTATATGACAAACTGGAAAAATAGACGTGAGAATTATAACGCTTAACCTTAATGGCGTGCGCTCCGCCGCAAACAAGGGGTTCTTTCGGTGGCTGCCAACACAGCAGGCGGATATCGTATGTGTGCAGGAACTGAAAGCTCATGTAGTCGACATAACCGGAGAAATGATCTCTCCTGATGGCTACCATGGTTATTTCCACTGCGCTGAAAAGAAGGGGTACAGCGGGGTGGGTATTTACAGCCGGCACAAGCCAGACAATATTATTGAGGGTCTTGGCATTGCGGAAATTGATGCGGAGGGACGTTTTCTACGAGCTGACTTTGGCCCATTGACTGTGATATCGATCTATTTTCCTTCCGGCTCCAGTGGCGAACACCGGCAAGCTGCCAAGTTTTTTTTCCTTGAGCGATTTCTCCCCATGCTCAAAGAACTGGCGGGTTGCGGCAGGGAGATCATATTATGCGGCGACTGGAATATTGCCCACAAGGAAATCGATCTGAAGAACTGGCGTTCCAATCAGAAAAACTCCGGCTTCCTGCCCGAAGAGCGCACCTGGCTGAGCGGGGTTTTCGATGAGCTCGAATTTGTCGATGTATTCCGGCGAATTAATACTGAGCCTGAGCAATACACGTGGTGGTCCAATCGCGGGCAGGCGTGGGCCAAAAATGTGGGCTGGCGCATTGACTATCAGATCGCCACGCCAGAGATCGCGGCCAAAGCGACCGAAGTTTCGATTTACAAAGCGGAGCGTTTCTCTGATCATTCCCCGCTTACCATCGACTATGACTACAACATATGATTCGACATCCGATGGCTGATCGCTCATCTTGCGGTATCACCATCTCGCTCGAATGCTGGATCTAGGATAATGTCCACTGCCTTATCCGGCTGGCTGCATGCTTTTCGCATTTACACCCATCCACGGGTATTGGGGATGCTGTCACTGGGTTTTTCTGCCGGGTTGCCGCTGTTGTTGGTACTGGGCACCCTATCGTTCTGGTTACGGGAAGCAGGCATCGACCGCTCCACCATCGGCCACCTGAGCTGGATCGGCCTGGCTTATGGTTTTAAATGGCTGTGGTCACCGTTGGTGGACCGTTTGTCATTGCCGTTATTAACCCGCCTTCTAGGCCGGCGGCGTGCCTGGCTGTTGCTATCGCAAATCGTTATAACCATCGCACTGGCTGGTATGGCGAGTACCGACCCGATCGAGAACTTGGCGTATATGGTTTTCTTTGCACTTGCTGTGGCTTTCGCTTCCGCCACCCAGGATATCGCGCTGGATGCTTATCGAATCGAAGCCGTAGCGCCGAGACTCCAGGGCGCCATGGCCGCCACCTATCAGGCGGGTTATCGCGTGGCCATGATCCTGGCTTCCGCTGGCGTATTGTGGATAGCGGCAGCGGTAGATCCTTCGGAAGCCACCTACGACTATGCGCCTTGGCGCACCGCCTATCTGGTGATGGCTGGATGCATGAGTGTGGGTATTATCACCACGCTTATCATCCGCGAGCCGGAAGTTCCTGTTACGCGTCTTATCGAAGAAAATGAAAACCACGCCCGAGGGATCATTGCACACTGGAATCTGAATGCACGACTCGCGCAAACGCTCGCCTGGCTGTATGGAGCAATGATTGCACCCTTCCGGGATTTTATTGTGCGCCATGGCCGGCAGGCGTTGGTGATTCTGGCATTGATCGCGCTTTATCGCATCTCGGATGTCGTGATGGGTGTAATGAGCAATCCTTTTTATGTGGATATGGGCTACACCAAGGATGAGGTGGCAACGATATCCAAGGTTTATGGAGTTATCATGACGATTGCGGGCGCGGCCATCGGCGGGGTACTCACGGCAAAAATCGGCGTCATGCGTACATTGTTTCTGGGAGCAGTATTATCAGCAGCAACCAATTTGCTGTTTGTCTGGCTGAGCGGACGCGGGCACGACGTAACCGGGCTTATATTCACCATCTCCGCCGATAACCTGTCTGGCGGCATCGCCTCGTCCGCTTTTATAGCCTATCTTTCCGGCCTGACTAATTCCGCCTACTCCGCCACGCAGTATGCGCTGTTCAGTTCGGTAATGCTGTTATTGCCAAAATTCATCGCTGGATTCAGTGGTGAATTCGTCGATGCTTACGGTTACGCCAGTTTTTTTACTGGCACGGCGTTGCTTGGCCTTCCGGTATTGGTATTAGTCTGGCTGGCGGGGCAGGCAAGATTTAAGACAATGGATTCCCCGCCGCATATCAAGTGATGTTGATGATTATTTTTGTTGTTCAAATCGATAAAATGCCAATGTTCCCAGTAAATTGGGCAGAAACGTAATTTGATGATCCCCACTCATTACCCTGCGCTCGAGAATACGTGCGCCATGCTGGCTGCAGAATTCTTCAAAATCACCGAGTGTACAATTGTGAATGTTAGGCGTATCGAACCACTGATAGGGTAGCGTTTCCGAAATAGGCATGTGACCGGACATAACCTGTAGCCGGTTTTTCCAGTAACCAAAATTGGGGAACGATACGATCCCCTCTTTGCTTACCCGCAGCATTTCCTTAATGATTCCCTCGGTGTGTTTTACCGCCTGCAACGTTTGCGAGAGAACCACGTAATCGAACGATCCTGATTCGAAACTTAGCAATCCCGATTCCAGATCACTCTGGATTACATTGACCCCGTTATTGAAACAAGCCAGGACATTGTCGTCGTCTATTTCCACGCCATAGCCACGAATATTGCGCATATCGCGCAAGAAACATAGCAGCGAACCGTCGCCACAGCCTAAATCGAGCACCTTCGCACCCGGTTTCACCCATGTGGCAATGGCAGCGAAATCGGGCCTGGTGGCGGTGGATGGGATAGTAAGGTTAGTCACGTCTTCAGTATTTGCGGGACTTGTCGCCCGCTGGTAATCATGGCAGTCTTCATCGAAAAGCAACGGCATCCCAGAGGGAATGCAAGGCAAACAGGATAGTATATGCCCGATGAAATGAAATTAAAATTATCTTGTTCTTTTCGCCATTTCGACTAAGGCATACCGCGCCTGTTGTGCGTCGAGTACCATCTCCTCAAAATCGAAACGCAAATTTCCACCATCGGCGCATACGTCGAAACCATCGCAATCGATCCCCAGCATTTCGACATCCACCGCCTCGCATTGGTGGAAATGTTCACAATAGCGGCGCAAAGTATCGCGATGATCTACATTCATGTGTGCAATGACGTCGTCCTCCTGCGCGATCAGTGGATAGGGGGGTACCAAATAACTGATCGCCGAGACCCAATGAATTTTGCCGAAGCCGCCAATGTAACGCAGTGTCCGCGGCAATATGCGGTAGAAAGAAAAATCGCTCATGGCGAGATAGCTTTCTGCTTCCGGAAAATGGCGCAGATAGCGCACAGCAATACGGGGATCGTTCTCCGCTGGTTGCGCCACCCCCACCACGGTGACGCGCCCTTGCGACTGGATGTTTAAATCATTCTGGTTGTGCGTAATAAGGCTTACGCGGGCATCATGCCGGATATTTTTGGTATGTTCGGCAAGTGTGCTAATCAGGATAAGCAGGCTGCCGTCGTGATCCACCAGATAGAACATAATCGAACCGAACGGATGGCCATTGAATTTTTCCGACAAGGTGCTCAAGGCCCCGTAGCGGTGGGCGCGTAACATCTGGCGAGCTGCGCGCGCGTTACTCATGGAAGCTTCTCTGATACCTCAAGCACCCCGGAGAGCTCATTTGCCCACCAATCATCGCGGTGAACTGTCCCAGCAATCCGCGAAGCGGTTGCTTGCAGATACAAGCTTCAAGGACATCCATGACCACGATCTCCAGCTTATATGACAATGTTGTCCATATAAGCCCGCATCAGCCTGTGATAATGACGATCTTCCATCAAGAAAGAGTCATGGCCATGACTGGAAGTGATTTCCGCATAGCTCACGTTGAGTTCATTATCCAGCAATGCTCTGACAATGGCACGCGAGCGCTCGGGCGAAAAACGCCAATCCGTGGTAAATGACAACACCAGAAACTTTGCCTTGGCAGCGCGGAATGCCGCGCTCAAATCGTTGTTGTGCAGGTACGCGGGGTCAAAATAGTCGAGCGCCTTGGTCATCAGCAGATAGGTATTGGCATCGAATTGATCGGCGAACTTATCCCCCTGGTAGCGCAGGTATGACTCAATCTCGAACTCCACGTCGAAACCGAATGCAAGGGCTCCGTTACGCAACTCCCGTCCGAACTTCGCGGCCATCGCGTCATCCGATAAATAGGTGATGTGCCCCAACATGCGGGCAAGCCTTAAACCGCGCCGCGGCACCGTGCTATGCGAATAATAGTCTCCGCCGTGGAAATCCGGGTCGGTAATGATTGCCTGACGCGCCACATCGTTGAATGCGATGTTCTGCGCAGTCAGCTTGGCGGCGGCGGCGATCACCAGCGCATGCCGCACCCTTTCCGGAAAATCGAGGGTCCACTGCAACGCCTGCATCCCGCCAAGGCTACCACCCGCCACTGCGGCGAACTGATCGATGCCAAGGTGGTCTGCCAGTCTTACCTGGGTTTGCACCCAATCTTCCACCGTCACCACCGGAAAATCCGGGCCATAACATTTTCCGGTCTTTGAATTGATGCTGGCCGGCCCGGTGGAGCCATGACAGCCACCCAGGTTATTCACGCCCACCACAAAAAACTTGCGCGTATCAATAGACTTGCCAGGACCGATCATGTTGCTCCACCAGCCAACGTTTTTGGGGCTGTCCGCGTAACAGCCGGCTAAATGATGATTGCCGGAAAGCGCGTGACACACCAGCACCGCGTTGGATCTGGCCGCATTAAGATCGCCATAAGTCTCGTATACCAGCTCGTAGTCTTCAAGCACGGCACCGCTCTTTAAATATAGCGGTGTATCGAAGCGTGCACGTTGCGGCGCGACAATGTCAATCGAACTGGAATCTTGCATCGGAAAGTTCGTTCATGAAAAAAAACGTTTATGCGTCGCGGCGTGCCGAAACAGATCGCACTTCGCAAGAATGCCAGGAAAATAACCAGTGACTTTGACTATCTCCAAGGTTCAGTCGCATCGACAGCTGGCATTCGCGCAATCCATGATCAGTCATTGTAATTAAATACATCGTTAATAATCCTTGCGCACACGCTAGCCTGGGCGGAATGGTTGCCTCCGCTCTCCATTTCTATACCTCGTTGCTCGAAGAAAAATACTCATTCATCCCGATATCATGCCGCGCCACGTTCTCTTCCACCACTGCTTGGCACTCAATTGGAGAATAAGTTGGCAAACAAGTTCACCCGGGATCTGCTTTCCGGGAGCTCACATCAATCAGCTATTCAATTTCACCAATAATGCTTGAATTTTTGCCGGATCATCAGCTTTGAGTATCTTCTGCGTGAGCGGGATGATATCAGACAGACTGCTCCTTAACACTTCTCGCTTCACAGTCAATAGTTGTGCCGGGTGCATGGAAAAAAGCCGTAGCCCGAAGCCCAGCAGCAACCGGGTAAATAATATATCTCCCGCTAGCTCACCACAAACCGTCACGGGCACGCCGGTTCGGTTGGCACTGCGAATGATATGTGCAACCAGTCGCAGCACTGCCGGATGCAGGGAATCATAGAGGTGCGCCACCGAATCGTCGGCGCGGTCTATGGCAAGCGTATACTGAATCAAATCATTGGTGCCGATGGACAGAAAATCCAGTTTGCGCATAAAAATATCGAGACACAGCGCTGCGGCGGGCACCTCAATCATGCCACCTACCTGAATTTTCTCGTCGAATAAAATCTTTTCCTGGCGCAAGCTTTGCTTGGCGTTTTCAATCAGGTGCAATGTCTGCGTAATTTCGGTAATACTGGAGAGCATCGGCACCAGAATACGAATCTGGCCATAACGCGAAGCGCGCAAAATCGCTCGCAATTGCGTATGGAACATTTGTGGTTCGGCCAGGCACAGGCGGATGGCGCGCAATCCGAGTGCCGGGTTGGCTGCCACGCGCTTGGCACTATCAAGGTTCTTGTCGGCGCCCAGATCGAATGTACGAATCGTCACCGGCAGACCTCGCATTTTTCGCGCCACAGTACGATAGGCTTCGAATTGTTCTTCCTCGTCAGGCAGACTGTCGCGGTTGAGAAATAAAAATTCGCTGCGAAACAAGCCGATGCCGGTGGCACCGTTTTCTTTGACCTGTTCGATATCCTGGGGTAGTTCGATATTGGCGTGCAGCTCTACTATAGTGCCATCAAGCGTCGTGGCAGCGGTTGTTTTGATGCGTTTGAGCTTCTGCTTTTCCAGCTCAAACTGGCTCTGGCGCAACCGGTATTCCGACAGCACATGCTTGTCAGGATCAACAATTACGACACCCTGATTACCGTCCACAATCAGGATGTCATTATCGCGGATCAGGCGGCGAGCTTGATGCAGCGCCACGATAGAAGGAATATTGAGACTGCGCGCAACGATAGCAGTGTGGGAAGTCAAGCCGCCCAAATCAGTAAGAAACGCGCTAAACCGGTGCTGCTTATATTGAATGACATCGGCGGGACTTAAATCATGGGCAACCAGAATGCTATCGCCATCGCGCTTTAGCGAACTGGGCACATAACCTGGATGCCCGAGCAAGACTTTCAGCACGCGCTCCACTACTTGAATCACATCGGTTTTGCGCTCGCGCAGATAAGGATCTTCAATCTCCTCAAACTGCGCCATCAATACGTCCATCTGTTGAGTAATCGCCCATTCGGCATTGCACTGATTCTGGGCGATGTAAGTTTTGGCCGCGGTGGAAAGCGTGGGATCGTCCAGAATCATCCGGTGCAAATCAAGGAATGCGCCATATTCCGCCGCCGCAGGACCATCGACAACAGAAGTATGCAGGACTTCAAGCTCCTCGCGAACCG
This sequence comes from Nitrosospira sp. Nsp13, assembly GCF_900101945.1. NCBI lineage: Bacteria > Pseudomonadati > Pseudomonadota > Betaproteobacteria > Nitrosomonadales > Nitrosomonadaceae > Nitrosospira > Nitrosospira sp. Nsp13. Next base: position 9,759 of record NZ_FMVD01000018.1, read on the forward strand.
CTGTGAAGGCAGTGTCGAGCCGGGATATTTCATTGTTGACCTGATCCCGCGGCACAATGTGGTGTGCCACCTCCAGCGCGGCATGGGAAGCAAGATAAGCGTGGCCTATGGCAATGCCGCCGGAAACGCCCACACCATGCAACGCAAAGCTCATTCATTCTCTCCGAAATAATCCTCGATCAGGTTTACCAGCGCCTGCATGGCTTCGGTTTCATCCGTACCGTTCGTTTCGATACTCAAAATAACTCCCTTGCTTGCGGCCAGCATCATCACGCCCATGATACTTTTTGCATTCACTCTACGATCGTTTCGCGATAGCCATACCTCACACCTAAATTTACTGGCCAACTGGGTTAATCTGGCGGAAGCACGCGCATGCAAGCCCAGTTTGTTGATGATTTCAATCTCTCTACATTGCATTTTGCGGCCTCGATTCGATGCGCATGACACCTTCCCTGCCACCGGTCAGCGCCTTATCCCCAACTACTGCCAGCGGTTCGTTACGATAAGTGAGTGCTCTCACCAGCATGGGCAGATTGACGCCGGCAAGACATTCCACCCTGCCGGGGCTCACCAGCCGAGTGGCGATATTGCAGGGTGTTGCTCCGCAAATATCACTCAATACAAGCACACCATCACCACAATCGACCTGTTTGATCAATTCCAGCGCTTTAGGCATAACAGCATCGGGATCGTCTCTGTTGGTAATACTTAGATACGTCAAATGCGGCGACTTCTCCCCCATGACATGGTTGGCGCAATGGATAAGACTGTCACCCAGATTGCCATGAGAAATAACCAGAATTCCGATCATGTTCGGTTCCGCCACTTTATATCAAAGGACGAATACATTAATTAAGCATCTTCTCAAGTGCGTCCATCATCATTCCAGCGGCGTTGAAACCTGTCTGCTCAGCGATCTCCCGCATGCAGGTTGGGCTCGTAACATTAATTTCGGTGAGATAATTGCCGATCACGTCCAACCCCGCCAACATCAAGCCCTTATCATATAACGCGGGACCCAGCGCTTTAGCGATTTCACGGTCGCGCCGGGTGAGCGGCTGCGCCACGCCGGTACCGCCCACGTTAAGATTGCCGCGCGATTCACCCGCCTTCGGGATGCGCGCAAGCGCGTAAGGCACAGGCTCTCCAGCTATCAGCAGAATACGTTTATCACCTTGCGTGATTTCGGGGATGTAGCGCTGCGCCATAATCGTACGCGTACCATAATGCGTAAGCGTTTCCAGAATCACGCTGATATTATGATCAGCGCTATGAATTCGAAACACGCTGGCCCCACCCATGCCGTCAAGCGGTTTCAGCACGATATCGCCATATTCAGCAAGGAAATCGCGAATCAAATATTCCTGTCTTGTCACCAAAGTCGGAGCAGTAAATTGCGGAAACTTCGCTATGGCGAGCTTCTCGTTATGATCCCGCACCGCTCGCGGGCTATTAACGACACGAGCGCCCCGCTTCTCCGCCAGTTCCAGCAGGTAGGTACTGTAGACATACTCCATATCAAATGGAGGGTCCTTGCGCATCAACACCACGCTAAATTCTTGCAATGGCGTTTCCTCCGGTTCCTCTGTCCGATACCAATGATGCCCGTCTGCCTGAGCTGTTAGTTCCAGTGCGCGCGCAAGTCCAACTGTCTCGCCGCTCCTGCATACCAAATCCCCCTGCTGCATACTAAATAGCTGATGACCGCGGGAGGCTGCTTCACGCATCATGGCAAAGCTTGAATCCTTATAAGGCCTGATGGAATCCAGTTGGTCTAGAATGAAGGCGAGTTTCATTTATTATTGCTGATCACAACTTAAATATCGGGGGTCGATGAGTTATTTTTGTATGGCTCCAGCAAGCTGCCGGACGTGAAGATCGAAGCCAGAAAACAATGGGATGAGGACAGGTTTTGACGATTTTCCGATCCAGAATCGGGCTCGCCCGGAACAGCGGCAAGATAGGCTTCAGCATGGAATAAATATGATGTTTACTGAAAGTTTACATTGTAGCATCACGTGTTGGCGGAACCCGTGAATATTGGAAATCGTGTATGGGTTCAGAGACCAGGGCCTGTTAACAGACCCTAGCGTAGTTCGCCCATTGTATACAGCTCCGTTTGGAAATCAGTTTTGTATTTTTGTGGAAGCTCGGTCTCCGCCACACTGGCTTGGTCGCGGTTGACATAAATTCCGTACGAAACCCTGAATCTGGCCACGCCGTCGCTGGTGACCGGATGTATAAAAAGATCAGATAAATTGACTAGACTCTGAGCACGAGTCAGAAACCGCTCCATCCGGTCAGGCCGCACATTTTCAGTTGTAAATAATTGAATAGTATAGTAATTGTTATCAACCGTGGCCATAATTTGCTTGGTGGCCTCGATTCGCTGTTCTAACAACTTATGCCCCGCCAACTTGACTCCGCCAAAATCCAGCTTGGCGGTTACGTGTTGTTCGGTTGTGGGAACTGACCCACCCTGAGTGGACGCGATTGCTCCCGCCGCAGTCGCAGATAATCCTTGTGGCGCAGAAGGTCGGGGCGGTGGGGAAGACTCGGAAAGCACAGGCGGGGCGGAGAGTACGGGAGATACGGATACCGGTGCTGAGGCTGCCGGAGAGACACTGGGAGTGGCTAGTGCAACCGCCGGTGGAGATAGTGGGGTCGAGAGCGGAACGGGTGCTGTCGCCTCAGCGGATACCGAAGCAACAGTGGAGGTAACGTTCGTTGGCGTAAAAAGCTGGGCCTGCCAACCCAGTACCGCCAGCATTACCACGGCGAGTATGGCGCCCGCACCCGCTATGCGGAGATTCGGCAAATGGCGGCGCTTGATTCCGGAATCGTTAATAGCCGTTCTGGCATGAGGGGCTTCTATGCCACGAGTATGGGCGGCAAACGCCGCGAGCAGAGATTTATCGGCAAGAATGTTTATCCGTTGAATGAGTCCACCGGAAGCGGCGGCAATTAATCTTACCGCTTCAGGAGTAAAAATATCCGGACCGCGATGGCCAGCAGCGCGCATGCGGAACATGAGATAGCCATTCACTGCTTTAGCGTCGAGTGGCTGCATCATTAAATGATGCGTGATGCGATTCTTCAACTGACGCATAGGTGGCAAAGCGAGCGTATGCTTCAGTTCGGGCTGGCCAAACAGAACAATTTGCAGCAATTTGTGGTGAGATGATTCAAGCTCGTAAAGTAATCGTAAGGCTTCCAGTGTCTCCGCCGACATGGTGTGGGCTTCATCCACCAGCAACACCACTTGTTTGCCATCGTATTTCTCGATCAACGCATTTTGCAGGTCACATATCGCGACGATGGTGCGTGCTTCGATCATCGCGCTTTCAGCAAGCTCAAACCTTAATTCGTCGGCAATTGCGTGAAAAAGCTCATCTCGTGACAAATTCTGCCCGCCCAGATAAATAGTTTTCATCCCGGCGGGCAACCGTGTCATCAGTACCTGACATAAGGCGGTTTTTCCACTGCCCTCTTCTCCAGTGAGCTGGATAATGCCCTCGACCCCCTCACCATGGGTCAACATATAGATGAGCGCGTCCAGGGTTGCGCCTCTATCACCTCCCTCGTAAAAGCAATCGGTGATTATTGTATGGGCAAATGGCTGTTTAGAAAGTCCAAAATGGCCAAGATACATTATCCTAAATCCGGTAGTTGTAGCGAGCTCGACAAAAGGTGGACGTTAAACCTAAATCCGATAGTTGGACGGGGGGTGAAGTGTGCAGTTTTTGGGGTACAGAGCAAGTTAAATGGTCCAAATAGTGTTTGTATATCATAGCGCCACTGAATCATGAAAAATGAGCGGCCAATCACCGGATCCAGGATTATCATCTCTTGTGGTCAGGAATCCGCCGGTATGTTCGCATACTGTAACCTTTATCGAAGCTGCATCGCCATGCAAGACGCGCGGTACGATCCTGCTCCAACCCTTCTGAGCAGCAGAAAAGCACGGCTCCAAGTTTCGCTGGCCTGGAATAAGATATCACTATAAATGTAAAGCTTCCTGATTCCAATCGCGGAAAAAGCACTTTCAACATACTATTTACCTTGTCTTGATCCCCGTTGCTGGAGTATAGTGCGAGTCTGCTATTTATATCCAAGCGGAAGAGCGCGCCGGTTTCATCGTCGCCGCCGAAGGCGCAACCCCCCGGAATCGCTCAGGCGTAGATCAGATCGATCTTGATCTTTAGAACCGCTTGCGACAAGCAATCTGGAGAGTGCCAGCATTGAATGCCGGCCACCGAAGGGGCACACGGACAGGGATTCCGTAATCTCTCAGGTAAAAAGGACAGAGGGGTGAGGTCATATAATGTGACTTCGCCTTTTTTATTTTTGGGACATCCATTCGTGAAAACAACCTCTCTTAATCAAACCCACCGCGAGATGAAGGCCAAAATGGTCGATTTCGGCGGTTGGGATATGCCCCTGCATTACGGCTCCCAGCTGGATGAGCATCACAAGGTGCGTAGTGACGCCGGCATGTTCGACGTATCGCATATGTTGGCGGTAGATATCAAGGGCGAATCAGCGCGTAGTTTTTTGCGGCGGCTGGTCGCCAACAACGTGGATAAACTGACGCAGCCGGGGAAAGCACTTTATACGTGCATGCTCAATCCCCAAGGGGGCGTAATAGATGATCTGATCATCTATTTTTTGACGGAATCGCATTTTCGCATGGTAGTCAACGCGGGTACCGCTGACAAGGACATGGCGTGGATGCAGGCGCAACGCGATGAAACCGCACCCGGACTGGAAATCATTCCCCGCCGTGATCTAGCCATGATTGCGGTGCAAGGACCTAATGCACGCGCCAGGGTTTGGCAGGTCATTCCCGGTGCCCAGGCTGAGACAGAGGGCTTGAAGTTGTTTCAAGCGGCAACGTATGATAAATATTTCATCGCCCGTACCGGCTATACCGGGGAGGACGGCTTTGAAATCATGCTTCCCTCGAAGGATGCTGCGGAATTCTGGCACGCTCTCCATGCCGCGGGCGTAGCGCCAGCGGGGCTCGGTGCGCGTGACACTTTACGGCTTGAGGCTGGAATGAATCTTTACGGTCAGGATATGGATGAGACGTCCAACCCATTGGAATCTGGATTAGGCTGGACGGTTGATCTAAAAAGTGATCGGGATTTTATTGGCAAGCCGGCACTACTGGAAAAACCCGTTAAGCAACAATTGATTGGTTTGATTTTACTGGAGCGGGGTGTGCTGCGCAGCCACCAGAAGGTTGCTACGCAATATAGCGACAACGAAGGCGACGGTGAGATAACCAGCGGCGGGTTTTCTCCCTCGCTTAATCAGTCTATCGCCCTGGCGCGCTTGCCGTTACAGGTATCCGCGGGAGATGAAGTACAGGTGTTGGTGCGGGACAAAATGCTGCGAGCGAAAGTGGTGAAGCATCCTTTCGTGCGAAACGGCAAGAGCTTGATTTGATTAGAACGGAAAAGCGATATCATTTAATTCTGGAGCAAAAACATGATTATTCCAAACGATCTGAAATACACTAAATCCCATGAATGGGTCAGGCTTGAAGACGACGGGACAGTGACAATCGGCATTACTCAGCATGCTCAAGAGTTACTGGGCGACATGGTATTCGTAGAGACGCCGGACGTCGGGCGTAAACTCAAGCAGGGAGAGGAATGCGCCGTAGTGGAGTCAGTCAAGGCTGCGGCCGACGTGTATACGCCCATCGCGGGAGAAGTCACCGCGGTTAATCCTGATCTTGAGCCGGCCCCGGAAAAAATCAATCAGGATGCCTACGCAGCATGGCTCTTTAAGCTAAAGCCAGTGAATACCGCGGATCTGAACAATCTTCTCGATGCCGCAGGCTATCAGAAAATACTTGAGAGCGAGGAAGATTAATAAAGCCATGGACCTGCGAAAATTAAAGCTGGGATAATATTTTCCGGCTTGTCTTTCACTTCTCCTTTTCAACTTTCATACCCATGATTCACGGAACAAACCATGCCGTTCATTCCCCACACTGAAGAAGATATACAAGCGATGCTTGCAAGCATTGGCGCAAAAACCATTGATGATTTGTTCGATGAAATCCCTCCCGCCCTGAAGGGCGGCAGCTTGAAACGAGTGCCTCCCGGTTTGAGCGAAATGGAAATTTCGCGATTGATGCTGGAACGGGCCGAAGCGGATGGGCGTTATCTCAGTTTTATCGGTGCAGGTGCCTATGAGCACCATATTCCGGCAGCAGTATGGCAAATAACCACTCGCGGCGAATTCTATTCCTCATACACCCCCTATCAGGCGGAAGCGAGTCAAGGCACGCTGCAATTGCTCTACGAGTATCAGACCATGATGGCGTCGCTGACCGGAATGGATGTCTCCAATGCAAGTATGTACGATGGCGCTTCCGCACTGGCTGAAGCGGCATTGATGGCGGTACGCTCGCATAAATCCTCACGCCGTATTCTGATGCCCGCAACGGTGCATCCCATCTACCGTAGCGTGGTACGCGCGATCGTCAAAAATCAGGGTATTGACGTGGTTGAAATCCCTTATTGCAAAGAGTCTGGCCAGACCTTGCCCGAATCTCTGAATGCGTTCGACAAGGAGGAATTTGCGGCGTTGGTTATTCCCCAGCCCAACTTCTTCGGTGTGCTCGAACAGGTTGATGCCCTCACCGATTGGGCGCATAGCAAGAATGCGCTTGCGATCGGCGTGGTCAACCCCATTGCGCTGGCATTGCTTAACCCACCCGGCGAATGGGGGGCGAAAGGTGCAGATGTAGCGGTGGGTGAAGGGCAGCCATTGGGAATTCCCCTTTCGAGCGGTGGGCCCTACTTCGGTTTCATGGCCTGCAAGCAGGCACTGGTGCGTCAGATGCCCGGGCGTATCATCGGCCAAACTACAGATCAGGATGGCAAGCCTGGCTTTGTTCTCACGCTACAGGCACGTGAGCAGCATATTCGACGCTCCAAGGCCACTTCCAACATCTGTACTAACCAAGGATTGATGGTCACCGCCGCCACCATTTATATGGCGCTGACGGGTCCGGAAGGGTTGCGGCGGATTGCCGCTCAGTCTCATGCAAACACCTTGGTTCTGCTGGAAAAACTGGAAGCCCTGAAAGGCGTAAAGAGAATTTTCAATGGATCATTGTTTCATGAAACGGTGATTTCGCTACCGGGACCGGTTGATGAGTTATTGCGGACGCTCAAAAATCAGCAGATATTGGGGGGACTGAGTCTAAAAGATTTTTATCCAGAGCTTGGCAACGCAATACTGGTATGCGCCACCGAAACCAAAACGCCGGCGGATCTGGAAAATTACGCAGGGTATTTAGGCAAGGCAATTGACAAGCTATAACAGGTTCCTCGTCGATTCCTGGCTATCCTCAATTGAATCATTCTTAACTTAAGGAGAACAGCATGGTTACGCTTGCAGGCAATCCCATCAAAATTGAAGGAACCTTTCCCAAAACAGGCGAAAAAGCACCGGCATTTTCGCTGGTTAACAAGGATTTGAAGGATGTCACGCTGGCCGACTTTGCCGGCAAGAAAAAAGTACTTAACATTGTTCCCAGTTTGGATACCCCCGTCTGTGCCATCTCTACCCGCAAGTTTAATGAGAAGGCCAGCAACATGGAAAATACCGCGGTGCTGATAATCGCCGCTGACTTGCCTTTTGCAATGAGCCGTTTCACTGATACCGAAGGGTTGGACAAAGTGGTGGTATTGTCCACCATGCGGGGGGCGGAATTCATGAAGAATTATGGCGTTGCCATTACCGACAGTCCGCTGGCTGGCATTACCGCCCGTGCCGTTGTGGTACTGGATGAAAACGACAACGTAATTCACGCTGAACTGGTGCCGGAAATTAAGGACGAGCCCAATTACGATGCAGCTCTGGCGGCTTTGAAATAAATCCGGCAACCAGAGATACCCTATAAACAAATACTTATTGCAGGACTCGGATTATACCCATGTTGATATTCGAACACGCGCGCCCCGGCCGGCGCAATTATTCGCAATCCCCCGCGACGGCAGCGAAAACAGATAGTATTCCCCAGAGCTTATTGCGTAAAGTGCCGCTGCTGCTGCCGGAAGTATCTGAAATGGATGCGGTGCGTCATTACACGCGACTGTCGCAAAAGAATTTCTCGATAGATACGCAGTTTTATCCGCTTGGTTCCTGCACGATGAAGTACAACCCGCGGGCATGCAATTCCCTGGCCATGCTGCCGCAATTTCTGGCGCGGCATCCGAGGGCACCTGAAAGTACCGGGCAGGGATTCCTTGCATGCATGTATGAGTTGCAGGAAATCTTGAAAGATGTAACCGGCATGGCGGGTGTAAGCCTCACACCGATGGCCGGTGCGCAGGGTGAATTAATCGGCATAGCGATGATACGCGCCTATCATGAAGCGCGCGGAGACTCTGCCCGTACCGAAATCATTGTTCCCGATGCCGCCCATGGTACCAACCCCGCCACAGCGGTCATGTGCGGCTACAAGGTGGTGGAGATTGCCACGGATAAGGAAGGCGACGTGGATATGGACGCGCTCAAGGCAGCTGTGGGTCCGAAAACTGCCGGATTGATGCTGACCAATCCTTCCACGCTCGGCGTATTTGAAAAGAATGTGGCCGAGATGAGCAAAATCGTCCACCAGGCGGGCGGATTGCTCTACTATGACGGTGCCAATCTTAATGCGATACTTGGCAAGGTAAAGCCCGGTGACATGGGTTTTGACGTCATTCACATCAATCTGCACAAAACTTTCTCAACCCCCCATGGCGGCGGAGGGCCAGGTTCAGCGCCTGTGGGTGTTGCCCAACGTTTATTGCCATTCATGCCCGTACCGATAGTGGCATCTGAAAACGGTGTCTATCGCTGGCTAACGGAAAAGGAAATACCTCAATCCATCGGCAGACTTTCGGCACATATGGGCAATGCGGGCGTGCTGCTGCGAGCGTATGTCTATGTCCGTCTGCTAGGGGCGGAAGGCATGCACCGCGTGGCTGATTTCGCCGCGCTCAATGCCAATTATCTGATGGCGGAATTGAGCAAAGCGGGTTTTGAAATCGCCTACCCGACCCGCCGCGCCAGCCATGAATTTATCGTCACGCTAAAAGAGCTGAAGGAAAAAACCGGTGTCACTGCAATGAACGTAGCCAAACGGCTGCTGGACAAGGGTTATCACGCGCCTACCACCTATTTTCCGCTACTGGTGCCGGAATGCCTGCTGATCGAGCCTGCTGAAACCGAATCCAAGGAAACGCTCGATGCGTTTGTCGTGTCCATGAAGGAGATCCTGGAAGAAGCCTACACTCAACCGGAAATGGTAAAGGGTGCACCCTACAACACACCGGTGCGCAAGCTGGATGATGTAAAAGCTGCGAGGGAACTGGATTTAGCCTGGAAACAACCTTGAACGCCGGTCTGATTTAAACGGACGCCGAAAGACAGTCTCCTCTAACACGCCGGGCATATGCATACACTCATTTGCGGTTCCATGGCCTACGACACCATCATGGTGTTCAACGACCATTTCAAGAATCATATCCTGCCGGAAAAGATTCACATTCTGAATGTCGCTTTTCTGGTTCCGGATATGCGCCGGGAATTCGGCGGCTGCGCCGGAAATATTGCCTATAATCTGCAAATGATCGGTGGCAATCCGCTTATCATGGCTACAGTGGGCGATGATCATCAGCCCTATGCCGGTCGCTTGAGCAGTCTGGAGCTGACGCAAACTCATCTCCGCCACGTAGATGGTACATTCACCGCACAAGCGTTCATCACCACTGATCTGGCGGATAACCAGATCACCGCGTTCCATCCCGGTGCAATGAATTTTTCGCATGAGAACCATGTAAGTGATGCGAAAAACGTAAGCCTCGGCATTATTGCTCCAGACGGGCGTGATGGCATGGTACAGCATGCCCGGGAGTTTCATGAAGCAGGTATTCCGTTCATGTTTGATCCCGGGCAAGGACTGCCCATGTTCAATGGCGAAGAGCTGTTGGACTTTATCGGCAAGGCTGATTACGTCGCCGTCAATGACTACGAAGGCCAATTACTGCATGAGCGTACCGGATGTCCGCTGGAATCGTTGGCGAAACTCGTCAAAGGTTTGATAGTCACAAAAGGTTCGGAAGGGTCGATAATTTATGCCGATGGTCAACAAATTGTGATCCCGAGCGTTAAACCGGAGAGGCTGATCGATCCGACTGGCTGTGGCGATGCTTACCGCGCGGGACTACTTTACGGTCTCACCAATGAAATGGATTGGCAGAGCACTGGGCAGCTTGCCTCGCTTATGGGGGCTCTGAAAATCGCCCAGCGCGGCGGGCAGAATCACAGTTTCAGCCGGGATGAGATTGATCAACGATATTTTGAGATTTTCGGCAATCGCATTCTATAAAGAGAGCGAGATGATGCGGATGAATATTTCCGCGGTGGCGTTGATATACTTATCCGTAGCCGTTTTAAGCGGTTGTGCGTCGGGCTTGTCGGGGAGTGATTATTCGCGCGGCCAGGCTCGGCAAGAACAAAGTGTACGCACCGGCGTGGTGGAGAGCGTTCGTGAAGTAAAGATCGAAGGCACGCGTAGCGGCATCGGCGCGATCGCAGGCGGTGTAGCGGGCGGTATCGGGGGCAGCACCGCGGCCAACGACAGACTTGGCGCCATTCTGGCCGTTCTCGGCGCGCTTGGCGGCGGGCTTCTGGGACAGGCTCTGGAGCAGGGCGTAACAAGTCAGAAGGGACTCGAAATTACCATCAAACTGGATAATGGCTCGATGGTGTCAATTACCCAGGCGGCAGATGAGGAATTCAAGCCCGGTGAACGGGTAAGAATTCTCGGGGGAGGAGGAGTTTCACGCGTATCGCACTAACAGCCAGCCGGAGCCGAATTTAAGTACCAACAACTGTTCTGTTGATCAAAAGTGGTACAAGCAGCTTTCTTTCAAGATCGGCCGCCGTTATTGATGCAATAATAAGAGCATGAAGAATGCTACTACGAGCAGGTTGACACAAATTGTTCGTGCCATCCGTTTGTTGCTGCACATCATTTCGGGCTTGGCCCAATCCGCGATATATCCGCACCTGAGTCAGCCAGCACAAAGGCGCATGGCGCAAAACTGGTCGGCGATACTTCTTAAAATTCTACGCATCAGGTTGCGCTACAGCGGTGTCATGCCTGCGGCTGAAGAGCGCCGAGTAATGTTAGCGGCCAATCATGTTTCCTGGCTGGATGTTTATTCCCTGAATGCGGCATGCCCTGCTCGCTTCGTCGCCAAATCCGAAATTCGTGGCTGGCCGTTACTCGGCTGGTTAAGCCGGAATGCGGGAACATTATTCATCGAGCGTGCGAAGCGCAGCGATACCGCCCGGATCAACACGGACATTGGCAATGTATTGATGATGGGAGACCGGATTGCGGTATTCCCGGAAGGCACCACCAGCGACGGAACCATGCTCCGGCACTTTCATGCGTCGCTATTGCAGCCGGCGGTAACGGTTGCAGCAATATTATGCCCGGTTGCGATACGTTATACCGACGCCACAGGAATGATTAGCAAAGCGGCGGCGTTCACCAATATCTCGATGCTGGAATCGCTGCGGCAAATATTGCGGGAACCGTGGATTAACGTCGAATTAATCTTCACCGACCCTATTCATAGCGACGGGAAGAACCGGCGAGAACTGGCGCGTTATGCCGAGCATGCTATTGCCAGCGCTTTGTTCCTTCCCCTGCCGCACAAGACACCTGGAAGATCTTTCGATCTTCCAGCCGAACCGCAGTGAGATTTCCTCCCCATAAGCAACCGGTATCCAGCGCTATCAGATTGCTTCTGATTTGCAAACCTAGCGCCGACCAATGGCCGCAAATAATGGTAGCTTCCCGGCTGACACGATTCGGCACCTCAAACCACGGCAAATAGCCAGCCGGAATGTCCTGGACCAACCCCTTATGAGCGAAATTCATTTTCCCGCCGGGTGTGCACACGCGCATCCGCGTCATGGCGTTGATGATCACTCGCAGGCGCGCATATCCTTCGAGACTGTCGTCCCAATGGTCGGGTTCGTTGCCATACATATGGGCACATAAATCGTGGAAATCTCCGCCGCGAAGCACTGTTTCAACTAATTGAGCAAGCAGCATGGCTTGTTCTACGCCCCATGACGGCAACAAACCCGCATGCACCATGACATGGTTCTCATGCACATGCAGCAGCCGCTGATGCCGTAACCAGTGGAGCAACTCATCCCTGTCAGGCGCAGAAAGTATTTCCTGTAACGTATCGTTCCGGTGCAATCTGGCGCAACCTTCAGCAACCATGAGTAAATGCAGATCGTGATTGCCTAGTACCATGACTACCGCATCATTCAATCCCCGGACAAAACGCAATATCGATAGCGAATCCGGCCCTCGGTTGACAATATCCCCCACCAGCCACAATCTGTCTTTCGAGCAATCGAAACGGATCAGGTCAAGAAGCTGCCTGAACTCCTTATAACACCCTTGTAAATCACCGATTGCGAAAGTAGCCATTCTCTGGAAAACTCATTAACATCAATCGCCCAAGATTCATGCGCTTCCGCTTCCAATCTAGCTCAGGCAGTTACTGCCCATTTTTCAGTTTAATGCCCTGAGCCCACCGTTTTGGTGAGCGCGCTACAGCGCCGTATTCAGATTCAATTAGCGTTTGCGTCCCACCATAAAGAATAAGGGCGATAGGGATCTTTCCTATCGCCCCGCTATCTTTTTACTCTTCATATCCTCAGGAAATTATTTTGCCTGGCTCACCATATAATCCACCACCGCTTTGACATCGGCATCAGATAGGCTGGCATTCCCGCCTTTGGCGGGCATCGCATTCTTGCCCTTGAGCGCGCTATTGTATAGTGTATCCGTACCACTCTTAATACGGGAAGCCCATGTCGATTTATCACCGAGTTTGGGAGCGCCCGCCGCACCGCTTGTGTGACACGCAGCACAACTTGCTGTGTAGATTGTCTTGATCCTATCTGCGCCATCTGCAGCCGCTGCCGGAGCGGCTACCGCACCTGCCGTCTGACTGGTTACGCCCACGTTCTCGTCAGCCTGCGGCGAGTCACTTGCAACTATCAGCCGGCCCACCGGTTTCAAGCGCTTCGCGATGGCTTCATCCGAATAAATGGGATCATTCTGATCTACCGTTCTATCGCCCGTAACAAGCTGTGCCAACAAGATAATAGTCAAGACTGGAAACAAGAAAGCGGACACAAGGACCGTAATCAATTGTTTCGGTGTCTTGATGGACGAGGTATGCCCTTCTTCTTCATCAATCTCGCTCACAATAACTCCCCAAGGAAAAAGGGGTTATTGTATAGATTCATGCGTGTTGAAGCAAAATGCAATTCGTTTACGTTGGACGCGGGATTTAAAAAAGGCTATTCTATAGCATCCAACCGGTTTGCTCGATAAGGGTTACACCACTTCATTTGCGCCCATAGCTCAGCTGGATAGAGTACCGCCCTCCGAAGGCGGGGGTCACACGTTCGAATCGTGTTGGGCGCGCCACTGGATTTGCTTCCGTCACACCGAAAGAATGGATGGTAACAACGCACTTCAGGCCTTCCTTTTCCCGCGCCCAAACACTGCATACTCCATCCCTCCAATCACCACTCAGGCTTATTGAATATGCCGGTATAGCGAGAGGCCGCTGTCCCTAACCTCCAGGCGGAGGAATATCCTGACGACGCTCACGGCACGCCTGTTTTAAGAATCCCAAAAGATAACAAGACTTGAAGACTCAATCGCATCAAGGTATATCAACGTCAACGACTAAAGATGGATGCTACCTGTAAAATTTTACAGCTATCAGGGAGTTGAATCTAATGGCATTATCATAGCGACAAAGGGAGGCTGCCCTCCTTATTTAAGCCATCTCAATACATACGATACTTGAAACACTATGCATATTGTCGAGCTTGAACCCTCCCACTCCGCGCACATCCGTATCCGATTGAATTGAGAGTCGGTCCATCAGTCCGGTTATTATTTCTGTTTCTGCTAATGGGTGGCATGTCCATTGCCGGTAGTGCTGTCGCGGCAGGATTTGCCTTACAAAACCAGAATGGAGCTGGAACGGGCTATGCCTACGCCGGAGCAGCGGCAGTCGCGCAAGATGCTTCAACGATCTATTTCAATCCGGCCGGCATGACCTATCTTGCCCCCAGACATCATGTTTCCGGGGCATTGAGCTTATTGGTGCGGTCGCTGAAGTTCAGTGACACGGGGAGCAGCACATTACTGGGCTACCCCCTCGGTGACAACGGCGGCCAGGCGGGTGGTCTGGCCGCGATTCCTGCGGTTTACTGGACCATGCCTGTTACATCCGCGCTGCGCCTCGGGTTAGGTGTATCGCCAACCTTTGGCAACTCCACGGAATGGAAAAATACCTTTATCGGCCGGTATCAGGGCGTATTCTCGGAGATAAATGCCATCAATTTTAATCCCAGCATTGCCTGGCGAGTGAATGATGCCATCTCGCTCGGTCTAGGCTTCAACGTCGTGAGATTCGAAGCTGATCTGCGCGCCATGTCGCCCGTAACAGCGCTATTACCTGCACGGGTGGATACCAGAGCAAAAGTGACCGGTGACGATATAGGTTTTGGCTATAACCTTGGCGCCATGTTCCAGTTAAACCAGGCCACGCGCGTGGGTCTGACCTATCGATCAACGGTGAATCTGAAAGTTGATGGGCATCTTGGGGTACTCAGCAGTACCCTTCCGGCATCCGTCTCTGTTGAGTTGCCGAATACTGCATCGATAGCAATATCTCATAGAGTCAATGACCGGTTGCAGCTTCTCGGTGATTTAACATGGACAGGCTGGAGTAGCATTTCCGCATTAATGGTCAGGAGTCGTACTTCCGGATCTGTCCTGTCAAACGAGCCGTTGGGTTTTAAAGACAGCTATCGCGTGGGGGTAGGAGTGCAATACCAATATAGCGATACCTTTCGGCTACAGACAGGAGTCGCTTACGATCAGTCACCGGTGCGCAATGCAACGGATCGAACCGTCCGGCTGCCGGACTCGGATCGCGTCTGGTTAAGCGTGGGCTTTAACCAGAAGATCAATGAACGAACATCGATTGATGCGGGATATGCCCACATATTTTTTGACAAGAGCGAGATCGATCGGGCGACGAATAATAACCCGATGCTCCAGGTTGTCCGTGGTTCCTTCAATACCTCGGTACACATCATTTCTGTTCAACTCAATCACCGATTTTGATCTCGCCGCGAGGATGGATGGGTTTCAGGGAAAAACAGAGTCCCAATAATGAATCTATACTTAGATTGTGTTTCATATACCGGGTCTACACCGTGACGCGCCATGATCCGGATGATTCGGCCATGGCGGAGCACCCATGGCCGTGCGCAAACTCAAAGCACACCATATGACACAACCTAAACCGTTAAGCAGCTCGAACCCCAACCTCGAATTCGATGCATTGAAGGTTGAGCACGTTCATTTGCTCTATGCCAACTTACCGCTCTCGCTTGGCGCCAATCTGGTGCTTGCGCTGATTCTTGTCTATGTACAGAGATTAGTGATAGATCCCGCCGTGCTGTTTGGCTGGTTTATATCGATCAGCATGGTCTCGTTGTGGAGAGCAGTTCTGATGGTACGTTGGCGCCGTAACAGAAAGGGCGACATATCCATTTTATTATGGAGATTCCGTTTTCGCGGGGGGGTCATTGCCAGCGCACTGGTCTGGGGCGTCGGTGGGGTGCTCTTATTCCCAGAGGGCGACATACCCCATCAGGTATTTCTTTCCTTTGTCCTGGCTGGATTGAGTGCCGGAGCCGTCACTTCATTGTCAGTGGACAGATTATCAGTATTGAGCTTTCTACTGCTGACCTTGATACCGCTGATTGTACGTTTCGGGATAGAAGGCAGCGAAATTTCCCTGGCCATGGGCGTGATGACCACGCTTTTTTTGATTGTTATTTCGCAAAACGCGTCACGAACGGCGCGCACTATCCATGAAAATATCAAGCTGCGTATCGAAGCATCAGCGCGTGAAGAGGCATTGCAAGAGGGCAAAATACGCTTGCAGCAACTGAACCAGAATCTCGAACAGCTTGTCGCCAAGCGCACAAGTGCGCTGAGAGAAAGCGAGGCGCGCTTTCGGTTCCTGTTTGAGCAGGTAGCGGTGGGCGTAGCGCAGATCGATACCATGACCGGCCGGTTCGTGCGCGTCAATCAGAAGTATGCCGATATTATCGGCTATACGCCCACAGAGATGCTTGTGCTGGATTTCCAATCCCTTATCCACCCCGACGACCTCAAAGCCTCTCTGGCCAATGTAGAACGCCTCAAGGCAGGAGAAATACGTGAATTCGAGATGGAGAAACGCCTCTTTTGCAAAAACGGCAGAGACATCTGGGTCAAGCTAACGGTTTCACCCATGTGGATGCGGGGTGCAAAACCCGATTATCACATCGTGGTAATACAGGACATCACCGGGCACAAGCAGGCGGAAGAGCAAGTACATCAACTTGCTTTCTATGATTCACTCACCAGGCTACCCAACCGGCGTTTGTTCCTCGATCGTTTGCAACAGGCGCAGGTTCATAGCACACGTCATAAGACCAATTGTGCAATCCTATTCATCGATCTGGATAACTTCAAGACACTTAACGATACCCGGGGCCATGATGTCGGTGATTTGCTTTTAATTGAGGTTGCCGAACGCCTCCGGAGTAGTGTGCGTAGCAGTGATACCGTAGCCCGGCTGGGTGGCGACGAGTTTGTTGTAATCATTGAGGGACTAAGCGAAGATACCGTGCCGGCGGCTGGCCAGGCCAAAGATATCGGTGAAAAATTTCTAGCATCCATCACCCAGCCTTTCAAGCTTCAGGAGTTTGAATACCACGGCTCCTCCAGTATTGGTATCCGCTTGTTTCGTGATGGCGAGACCAGCATAGATGACCTGCTCAAGCATGCCGATACCGCAATGTATCAGGCTAAGACAGCAGGTCGCAATACCCTGTGTTTCTTTGACCCGTCCATGCAGATTGCGCTGGAAATGCGTACCACCATGGCGATTGAGCTGCGTCAGGCCATAGCTCGTCAGCAATTCAAGCTTCACTATCAGAGGCAAGTCAATGCGGAAGGCACTGTGGTGGGTGCTGAAGTCCTGCTACGCTGGCAGCATCCCGAACGGGGAATGATTTCGCCGATGGTATTCATTCCGATCGCAGAAGAGACCGGTCTCATTGTGCCGCTTGGAAAGTGGGTGCTGCAGATGGCCTGTGCACAGCTTAAGCAATGGGAACACGACCCGGATACCCGCAACTTCCAGCTTGCCGTCAACATTAGTGCACGCCAGTTCCGTCAATTGGATTTTGTCGATGAGGTGCTTGAAGTATTGCGAAAATCGGAGGCCGATCCGCTCAAGCTCAAGCTCGAGCTTACGGAAAGCCTGGTGCTACAAGACATTGTCCATAGTATCGAAAAAATGGAGATACTATGCAATGCTGGCATACGCTTTGCGCTGGATGACTTCGGCACAGGACACTCCTCGCTGACCTATCTTAAGCGCTTACCGCTGGAGCAGATCAAGATCGACCAGAGTTTCGTGAACGACATCGCCACCGACCCAAGTGACGAAATAATTGTTCGCACCATTATCGTGATGAGCAACAGCCTTGGGATGAAAGTCATTGCCGAGGGAGTGGAAACAGAAGACCAGCGAGACTTCCTTGCTCGAAACGGTTGTTACACCTATCAGGGCTATCTGTTTGGAAGACCTATGCCAATCGAGGATTTCCAGAAACTGCTATCCCAGTTTCAAAAAATTTAACCCTCACCGTGCTTTCATAGCACGGGGCTCAGCAAACCGGTTTTTTGGACTCGCCATTATCGAAATATGGACCGGCTCGATGCTTTTATCCCCGGCTTTTGCAGCCAATAGCTTTGAGTCCGGCGGGCTGCTAGATCTCGACCCGTGCCCCCAGTTCAAGAACCCGGTTAGCGGGTAGCTTAAGATATTCCGCCGCATTGCTCGCATTGCGGGTCATGGCTGCGAAAAGCCGTTCCCGCCACAACGCCATGCCGGCACCAGAGCTCGGTACGACGATCTGGCGACTCAGAAAATAGGAGGTTTTAAGCGGTTCGAACACAAGCCCATATGGTTCGCACAATTCCAGTGCGTATGGCAGGTTGGGTTCGTCCTTGAAGCCGTAACGGACAGTAATTTGGTAGCAGTTATTGTTTAATGACTTTACGGATACTCGCTGGTCTTTAAGAACGCGAGGAGTTTCCAAAAGAGCCACCGTCAAGAATACCACTCGCTCATGCAAAACCTGGTTATGGGCAAGATTATGCAGTAGCGCATGAGGCACTCCATCTAAATCAGCGGTCAAAAAGATCGATGTGCCGGCGACCCGCGCCGGGGGGTGCGCCATCAGCGATTCCAGAAACGGCTCAAGTGGAATAGCTGCCGAGCGCAGGTGCTCGAACAGGATTTGACGTCCGCGATGCCAGGTAACCATGATAGTAAAAATTATCACTCCGATTACCAGCGGGAACCACCCGCCCTGGGCAATTTTCAGGGTGGTCGCCGCAAAAAATGTCATATCGATGGTAATGAAAATCGTTGTCGCAAAAACAGCTAAAAACCAGGAGTATTTCCAGGCGTAGCGAAGTACGAAGAAAGTAAGCAGTGTTTCAATGACCATCGTGGCGGTCACGGCAAAACCATACGCGGACGCGAGACTGGAGGATGAGCCAAAGCCCAGCACCGCCATGACTACCGCTGCCAGCAGCGTCCAATTGACGAAAGGAATATATATCTGACCAATCTTACGATCGGAGGTGTGTTTTATCTGCATGCGCGGCAGAAATCCCAGCTGGATGGCCTGCTTGGTCATGGAAAAAACACCGGAGATAACGGCTTGTGATGCGATGACGGTGGCAATAGTCGCCAATCCTACAGCCGGATAAAGCGCCCAGGCGGGAAACAAAAGATAGAAGGGGTTGGAAATCGCCAGTGGATTGGAGAGCAGCAGCGCTCCCTGCCCGAGATAATTCAACGTCAGCGCTGGCAGCACACATCCATACCAGGCAAAGCGGATAGGTTTGGCGCCAAAGTGTCCCATATCTGCATAGAGCGCCTCTCCACCCGTGATCGCGAGCACCACGGCACCAAAGGCAACGAATGCCGGCCACCCATTGTTCAGGCAGAAAGCGACGGCATGAACCGGGTTTAGCGCCGTCAGTATCTGTGGCGCGGCACCAATATTGGCGAGACCGGCGAGACCGAGCGTACTGAACCATATCAGGGTGATGGGTCCGAACATGGCGCCGATTCCCCCCGTTCCCCGCTGCTGGATTAAAAAAAGTGCAATCAGTACAGTCAACGTGATGGGTACCACGTACGGCTTGAGCAGCGGCGTAGCCACTTCCAGCCCCTCCACGGCACTCAGCACCGAAATGGCCGGTGTAATAACCCCGTCACCATAAAACAGCGCCGCACCAAAGCCACCGATGAGGAATAGCATATTGCGCAGTTGCGGATGACTGGCGACCGAAGAACTGGCGAGCGACAGCAACGCCATGATGCCGCCCTCCCCCTTGTTGTCCGCACGCAAGATCAACGTTATGTACTTGAGCGACACCACCGTCATGATCGCCCAGAAGATAAGCGAGATAATGCCGATTATATTGCCCTCGCTGACCGCAAGCCCGTAGACGGGATCGAAAACCGTCTTCATGACGTATAAGGGGCTCGTACCAATGTCGCCATAGACCACCCCCAGAGCGGCCAGACTTAGTACGCCCAAAGACTGCTGTCTGACTGTTGTTTTCGGTCCCGTGTTTTCGCCGGTCACGATCCTGAATCCCGCGGTAAGAGCAGACCTACCAAAAAGGTAAAGTCGGGTTGGAGCAAAAAGTCATTACGGGTCATGTGATACCGAGCTAAGAAACGAGTGAAAAATACATGGTCAACTGACAGGCTTATTGATTCGGCGAGAAAACACCATGTACCATAAATTTCGCCATTCCGGACGGGCTGGAATCAGCCCAAACCAGCAACGGCACACTTTGAACGCCCGTTGGATACCGGTTTCTAATAGCATGACGTTTGTAATGTTTACTCGCTGGATCAACAGAATATGGATGCATTGAAGCAGGTGCCTGATTTACCTGATGGCGGCACGATGGTGGCTAAGGGATCCATACGGCTAGGAGTGAGCCCCATAAGTACTTCCGCCTTCTTTACTTCAATATGAAGGACGACAAACGTTATAAGTCTGAACGCCCTTTCATTGGGTTTAGTGTACTGAATGGTTTATTTGCTGCGTGCCTGCGGCAATGGGCAATGGTTAATAGTCGCCACCGATTGAACGGGATTCCGCTCCTATTGTACACGACCTGTATGTTGGATTGCGCCAGCGCGCAACGCGGGGCAATTGCACACAAGACTACAACATATCCGGAGAAATGCTGGTATGCAAGACCACTTCAGCGAGGTCTCCCTTCTTTTTGTTGCTAAACCACCATATTGCGCCTTTCCGGACGCTCCATTCCATGGGATCGCCTGACATGAGAAAAGCCGCGACTTCTCCAAGTGTGGGCTGATGGCCCACTACTACGACCGCGCCTTTGGCATCTGGCCAATCCGCGGCAGCGAGAATTGCTTTTGCCGAAGCACCCGGCCCGATTGCACTGACAGTTTCGAAATCGCCGTCCAACGCCGCCGCGGTCTGCTGGGTGCGCCTGGTGGGGCTGACTATAATGCGTATATTTTTTGGTAATCTTGGCTTAAGCCATTCAGCCATGACTCGCGCTTGTTTTAATCCCTTGTCCGTAAGTTCCCGTGCGCTATCGGGTACACCATCCTCAGCTTCGGCATGACGCCATAGAATGAGTTCCATGTTTTCTCCTATAGTAAAATCATTGATCCATAGCAGCCTGAATGTGTGCCGGATGGAGGCAATTCTATATATTCGCACGCACTGAACTGACCAAGTGCGCTATAGCGACTATATAACATCTGATCTTGCTCTTTGTGTCTGGCAGAGCATTACATGAAATCGTCTCATCGACAACGAGCATGCGCTAAGGAGGACAACCGGTATTGAGTGCCTATGAGAGAGATTCTGACAGTGGAATCTATTGGGGATGACGGAAAAATGATGCTTGCGGAAATGGCGGGCATATCCGCCCGCCTCCCATCGCAATTAGGATTTCAATGCGGAAATTGGGGCGCCAAAGTTGATGTGGAAAGGTGCTCCGTTGATTACGATTGCGGGTACTGACTTCACGCCAGCCGCTTCAGCAGCTGCAATGCGATCTCCATGCTCGCCGAGATGCACAAGTTCCACATCGTAACGGGTGGGATCCAAGGCATCAGCAATCTGACGCTCGGCTTCGACACATACAGGGCAACCGGCATGATAAAAAGTAGCAGGTGTTTTCATAGTCGATATCTCCAGAATATTTAGATGTCAGTGGGGGCTACCCACGTTCGCAAGAACCACTTAAACTGTAACCATGCGACGAGGTTATTATAACCGAAGACCCTCAGAGGATCAAAAATAGCAGGCCGTGAATTTCGCTGTGGTTGCACGTTCAGCGCTAACATTCGTTGGCAATTAAGTCCACCGCTAATGACAATGCCTATGCTCTGCTATTTGTCTCACCTTTTAGTGCCAATGCCAAGGCATACAACATGTTTTTGCTTTCACCAGTTATCTCCGTGGCTAGCTTGACAGCCTGCTTCAGCGGCAGATCTTCCAATAATAGTGCCAGTGTACGTCGTGCCTGATCGCTGACTTTCTCTTCAGTTCGGACCTCCGCGCCAGACACAAGTAATACGAATTCGCCCTTTTGACGGTTAGCGTCAGCCTGCAACCATGCGGGAGCATCATGCAAAACGCAACGGTGAAACGTTTCGAACACTTTGGTCAGCTCTCTGGCAATAATGAGTTGGCGATGCATGCCCAGTACCTCAACCAGATCGGCCACGCAGTCAAGTATGCGATGAGGGGCCTCGTAAAATACCAGCGTGTGAGGCAGCGATTTTAATGCCTCCAATTCGCGTTTGCGCGGCCCGGAATTGACGGGGAGAAATCCATAGAACAAAAAATGGGGCATGGTAATCCCTGATGCGGACAGGGCACATATGGCCGCATTGGCCCCAGGAATCGGGGTTACTTTGTAGCCTTGATCCCGCACCAGGCTAACCAGTACGCTCCCCGGATCGGAGATTCCCGGTGTACCTGCGTCAGTGACGAGAGCGATGGATTTTCCTTGGGCGAGAAAATTCACGACCTTTTCTGCCATAGCGCGCTCGTTGTGCTGATGCAGCGCCATCATCTTCCTGGCTATCGAATAGTGTGCCAATAAACGCGCTGTCATGCGGGTATCTTCAGCAGCGACCATATCCACCGCCGCAAGTATATCCAGCGCCCGAAGACTAATGTCGCGCAGGTTTCCTATGGGTGTGGCAACGATATATAGCGTGCTGGTGGATATCATATTATTGTGATTCATTCTATTGGGACTTGCCGGTATGGATCGTCGCACTATAAACCTAAATCAGGCGTATGGACCGTCAACTTCCAGATTTTGGATAAAGCGATCTGTTGGTTTTTCAATCGGGCTAGGGTGATTTTATGGTAGATGCGCACGCGCGGAACGAGATAACCGCAGCGTGTTTTTTGGACCGTGAGGGGCAGCCACCTTTAGTTCCTCTCTGAATTACTGATTATCTATAATTCATGAAGTCACGATAAAGCGCTATGCTGGATTGCGGGACATTGTAAAATATAACAGCTGACTGACTGGCGCCTAGCTGAAACGGAAGCCCTCAATTTTCTTCTTTATATGCTCCGTTTCGCGCAACGGCAAGAACAGAAATTGGATATCCTGTCGTTTGGAGCGGGAATTGTAGGGACATTAGGATATGAAGGGCAGCGAGGCTGAGCGATGTGCCGAGACATTTCTTTTACGTCAGCGCCTTCGCTTGCTTGAGCGAAATTACCGGTGCCGTTTTGGTGAAATTGATCTCATCATGCAAGATGGGGAGATGCTGGTATTTGTTGAGGTACGGTTGCGTACGAGTTTGATTTTTGGCGGGGCAGCAGCTAGCATTACGTCATTCAAGCAGGCGAAGCTGTTACGAACAGCGCGTCATTATCTTGCCGGTTTAAAGATGGCGCCTTCGTGCCGGTTTGATGCGGTACTACTATCGGGTCAGAGCGGGGAGGAGATGGAATGGATCAAAAATGCCTTTGAGGAATAGTGTTGTTACTAGGGCCTGTTAACACTTATTTTGCACCCGCGACGGCGACGGATTTCATCCAGTAGGAGGCATGAGCCGCGCGGCGGAGCAGGCCTCCGTAAGCGGCGAGTAACGAAGGGCTGGATGAAATCCGTTCCGTCCCTTCGGGTTACTCACAAAAAACGCGGATGCGAAATAAGTGTTAACAGGCCCTAAGTCGCAGAGATCGCATTCCTGGTTCCCATTTTTGCCGTGAAGTACGATGAACACCTTGAGTAGCTTGCCGAGCTTGAAGAATCGAAGCAAAGATCTGGCTGATGAGGGTAGATTTTTAGGATTTTGAAAAGCTGATAATTCTATTGGCCGAAAGGGTGGCGAAATATAAGTCGGTGCAGCACCTTAACATTCGGTTTTTGCAGCAGTCGATTTTCTTTAATCCCGACAGGCTGCCAGGTGAGGCGGGAAAACGTGGTTGTTTTTTACAAAGGGAACATTGATGAAAAGTTTGAACGGGGGATGGCTGTTTTTACTTGCGCTGCTATTTCCGTTTCTTCCGGGGTGCGCCGCGTTGATAGCGGCTGGTGTCATATCCGGTGTCGGTACAGGCGTGGCGGTATCTCAAGACCGACGAACGGGGGGTATTTTCGTCGAGGACGAAGGGATCGAGATAAAGGGTGGACGACGCGTCAGTGAGAAATTCGGGAGTGATGTTCATGTTAATGTCACCAGCTTTAATCGCAACGTCTTGCTCACCGGTGAGGTTCCATCCGAGGCTGCGAAAAAGGAAATTGGGGATCTTGTCAAAGGCGTCGAGAACGTGCGCAACGTCACTAACGAAATAGTTGTGACCGGAATAAGCTCATTCATGTCCCGCAGTAATGATGCGTTGATTACCTCCAAAGTGAAGGGTCGCTTTATGGATGCCGGGAAATTCCAGGTCAATCATGTGAAGGTTGTTACGGAAAACGGGGTGGTGTTCCTGCTGGGTATGGTAAGCCGCAAGGAGGCTGATAGCGCGGTAGAGGTTGCGAGTTTGACCAGTGGCGTGAAGAAAGTGGTCAAGGTTTTTGAATACCAGGGTTGACCGCTATTGGCAGGGATATCGAAGCCCGACTGATACTCTGGATTGCGGATCGGATGGTCGGATTTGTAATCTGAGATTTCGCACACCCGGATTGATACGTGTTTTGGTGAAGGATCCTGTCATTGAGTCGTTCAATACTGCCTGCCCTGTCTGGCGATTTTCCTCGAATGCTTCCTGTTGACTTCGTCGCCCGGCTCCGGGATCTTTTGCCTCCTGATCGGCTGCTCACGGACCCTGTGGATTGTTACGCCTATGCCTACGACAATAGCCGAAAAATCTTCCCGCCTGCGGCGGTTGCGTTTCCGGTGACGGCAGCGGAAGTTCAGGCTATTGTGGCACTTTGCAATGATCATGGAATCCCGCTCACCCCGCGTGGACGCGGCACTGGGACGTCGGGAGGAAGTCTTCCCGAACAGGGAGGTGTCGCGTTATCGCTGGAACGCATGCTGCGTGTTGTTTCAGTTGATCCCGCCAACCGTGTGATTGTTGCCGAACCGGGCGTCCTCAATCAGTCAGTACAGGAGGCTGCCAAACCCTATGGTTTTTTTTGGCCGCCCGACCCGTCCAGTGCCGCCTATTCAAGTATAGGCGGGAATCTGGCCACCTCCGCGGGCGGACCCCATGCGGTAAAATATGGGACGACACGGGACCATGTGCTGGGGCTGAGAGCCGTGACGGGGGCAGGCGAGTTTATCAAAACCGGGTGCTATACCACGAAAGGTGTGGTGGGTTACGATTTAACGCGGCTTTTAATTGGCTCGGAGGGTACGCTGGCCGTCATCACCGAGGCTACACTCAAGCTTACTCCTCTCCCTCAGGCGCGTGGTGGGATCACTGCACACTACCGTGATGTCAGAAGTTGTGCGTCCGCGATCGTTAAGGTGATGGCGCTTCCGGAAACCCCTAGTGCGCTTGAGTTTCTGGATGCGGGCGCACTCAACCTGATCCGTGGGCACTTTCCAGACATGGTGCCCGGTAACACCTGTGCCATGCTGATGATCGAGGTGGATGGGCCTTCTCATTGCATCTCGGAGTCAAGTGCGTCGATTCTCGATGCCTGCCGCAATTCGGGGCTGATTCTCGCCGGGGAAGTCGCGGATGCCGCCACCTTGTGGCGGGCGCGTAAGACGCTATCCCCGCTATTGCGCGATATCGCACCAAAAAAAATCAACGAGGATGTGGTGGTGCCCGTTTCGGCATTACCGGAATTTCTGGATGGCTTGGCGCGGCTAACTGGCGAGTACGGGATTGCCAACGTCAATTTTGGCCATGCGGGCAATGGTAACATTCATGTCAATCTGCTGGTAAATCCGGATATCGGCGATGAAATGGATCGTGCGGAGAGATGCCTGAATGAGATGTTCGATCTGGTAATCAGGCTCAATGGTACGTTATCGGGTGAACATGGAGTGGGCAGCGAGAAACGCGCATACGTCGGCAAGGAGATTGATGCGACAACGCTGGCATTGATGAAAGATATCAAGCGAGTATTCGATCCCCGTAATATCCTTAATCCGGGAAAGTTATTCCCTGGGGATCCATAATAGATGTAACGTATCGCACTTTGGAGCGCAAACAGAAGTCTTGGCGCAGTGTATCTCCCTTTCTCCGTAACACCCGCCGTTATGCGGAAGTCCTCAATAACTCCACGATATCATGGGCGAAAACATCCCGGCCAGCGCCGTTGCTCACGTACAATCTGAGTTTTCCCCTGGGATCAAAAATATAGGCACCGGACGAGTGATCCATGGTGTGATGATCCGCCGAGTTCGACATCTGCTTCTGATAAACGATCTTGAATTCGCTGGCGATGTCTCTGGTTGATTGTGGATCACCGTATAGGCCCAGAAATGCTGGACTGAATGCCGATAGATATTGCGCTAACTGCTCGGGAGTATCGCGTTCCGGATCGACTGTAACGAATAATACCTGCACACGCGCCGCGTCTTTATCCAGCTTCTGCAGGGCAGCCGCAATTTCTCCCATGGTAGCGGGGCATATGTCGGGGCAGTGCGTATATCCGAAAAAGAGAACTACGGCTTTACCTTTGAAATCAGCCAGAGTTCTGGATTTACCCGTATGGTCGGTGAGTTTGAAATCCTTGCCGAATTCGGCGCCTGTGATATCCGTTGCCAGAAAAGTTGGCTTGGCGGTATTCCCGCAAGCCGCCAAAACAAGCACCGCCGACCATACTATAGCCGCATAGAGGGCACGATACCTCATGCGAAATTGTTCAGAACCGGATGTAGTGATCTACCAGTAATACAACGAACAACGCCGCCAGATAAAAAATCGAGTACCGAAAGGCTCTTCGCGCAAGCTGATCACTGTAGTCGAGATAAATCTTTACTGCATAGTACAGAAATACCGCATCCAATACCGCCGCACCGATTAGATAGATGAGCCCACTCATTTGGGTGGCATAGGGCATGAGCGTCACGCCGATGAGTATTAGCGTGTATAGAAGAACATGCAAACGCGTAAACTTGTCGCCATGGGTTACCGGCAACATCGGCATTCCCACTTTTGCGTATTCCAGCTTCCGGTAGAGCGCTAGCGCCCAGAAATGGGGAGGAGTCCAAGCGAAAATGATAAGAAACAGGAGTAACGCATCAGCGGTCACTTCGCCCGTCACCGCCGCCCAACCCAGTACAGGCGGCATTGCGCCGGAAGCACCGCCGATCACTATATTCTGCGGCGTCATTGGCTTCAGTATTACTGTATAGATGATTGCGTAGCCGACGAATGTACCGAGGGTAAGCCACATGGTTAAGGGATTTACCAGCTCATGAAGAATGAGTAATCCCGCTCCACCAACCAGCGCCAGAAAAAACAAAGTTTCCGGAGAAGTTACCTTTCCCCGTGGCAACGGCCTGGCACGCGTACGCGCCATGACGGCGTCGAGCTTTTGCTCCACCAGGCAATTGACCGCCGCGGCTGCACCCGCCACAAGCGCAATTCCCAGCGTGCCAAATATTAGTGCGTTTAATGGAACCGCACCCGGGACTGAGAGAAACATGCCGATAAACGCAGTAAAAACGATGAGCGAGACGACTCTCGGTTTGGTTAATCGGTAAAATTCCTGCACACGCGAAGCGGTTTGTTGCCAAGCCAATGTAGTAGCCATAATTATTACCTCCTAATTCATCTGTCGCAGGCACAACTACCTGCTTCTGTCTCATAAATGCTAAATTATTTGCGGCTGCGATCTATTTTCCTGCACCTGAGGTCCAAGATAAAGTTCTGGATCCCCCAAGATATTTATTCACTTTAATGCTTTGAATCCGTTCCCATCGCATGTTCCAATTGAGAAACTTTGAGCAGCCGTTTAATATCTTTTGCCATGAGCGCTGGGTCTGGATTTTTGGGAAAACGCATCATCAGGTTTCCTATGGGATCTATCAGATATATGTGATCATGCCGTGAATCCTTTGCCGGAAGTTGCGAAAGTATGTCGCTATCTTTGGCATTGATCCGCCATGTACCCTCGAACTCGCTCGCGATTTCAGGTGCTGGCACTTCCGGGTCGTCAATCAGCCATACACGCTCTACACGTTCCTTTTCTGTATTTTGTATCAGCCGGACCTGACGCATATAGTAGAGTTTTTTCCGGCAATACTCGTCGCATTTCCCCGAATCCACCGATATCAACGCCCATTTTCCGCGTAGGTCACGTATGCGAAAAATGGTATTGTTGGATTGATTCAAACCATCTCCCGCCAGGGGCTTCACTTTGAGCAATTCGCCATAATTTACGCTCTCAGGTCTTACTTCCCAAAAATAAAGCGTATAAGACGCGATAATCGGCGCACCCATCAATACCAACAACAGGATCATCGTACGCCTGTTTGTTCTATTTGCTTTTGGAGTGCTCTCGTTTGACACTTAACACCAAATAAATAATCGATACGGCGAATGCCATCGCGAACCATTGAAATGCATAGCCGAGGTTCTTGCCGGCACCCGAGTCTGGCCGAGTCCACTGCCGCACCAAACCGTCCTTTATATCATCCTGCTGCAATATCATCACAGGCTGCAGCGTTAACCCCGTGGCGGTGCGGTAGCGCTCCAGATCAAGATTCTCCCATACTTGACCCGATACGAGTTCATCGGAAAGCTCAAGCGTTTTCTGTGTTGCGGACGTTGCAACCCCTGAAATCACCACCGTGCCACCGGGTATGACTACCTCCGGCAATTTTCTGCGATCGCGGTCCGCAGCTGCCCAACCGCGATTGATCAAAACGTGCATCGAACTTGTACCGATTCTCAGGGGAGTGATGATGTGGTAGCCAGCCATTCCCTTATATATCTTGTTATCCAGATAAATCGTATGTTTCGGTACATACACGCCGCTAACCTCGACATGCCGGTATTGCAAGTCCTCGAGCTTGACAGGCACAGCAGGCAACGCTACAGCGGGCTGCTGGGAGCGTAAATCAAGTTGCTCCTGCCTCGATTCTTTTTCCCGAGCTCGGGAAAGCTGCCAATTACCAAGCTGCAACATAATTATTATTACTATCGCCGCAGTCGCTGTTGACCATAATCGCGGCGTAAATCTCCAGCCTGAAATAGTCATTGGATAGTGTGTGGAACTCGGCTAAACTTGTTCCTGAACCCTACAACTACCGGAATTAGCCTTGAAAATCGTCGTCGTACTATTTCTGTTCTTCATACTCGCCAGTCTGGCATCCGCTTTATATTACCTGGTCAAAGACAAGGGGCAGGGTACGCGCACCGTCAGGTCCCTGACCTTTCGCATCGGTTTGTCAATGTTTCTCTTTGCCTTGCTGATGCTGGGCACTTACCTAGGCTTCATTCCGCTTCAGTGATTTGCCGGACTTAAGGACGGCTACGAAGCTCAATCCCTCAAGTCCGGACGCTGTCTTATATCAACCAGTAAACAAAGATAAACAGCCCCAGCCAGACCACATCCACAAAGTGCCAGTACCAGGCAACGCCTTCAAAGCCGAAGTGATTCTCGGGCGTGAAGTGGCCCGCCATGACACGAAACCATATCACCAGCAGCATGATGGAACCCAGCGTTACATGGAAGCCGTGAAAACCGGTCAGCATGTAAAACGACGCGCCGTAGGCACCAGTCGTCAGCTTGAGATTGAGATCGGAATAAGCATGACCATATTCATACGCCTGGAGGCCGACAAACAGGAATCCCAGCGCGAAAGTCAGAAACAGGCCCATTTTCAGCTGCCCACGCTTGTTCAGTTTGAGTGCCCAGTGCGCCCAAGTAACCGTCACACCCGATGTCAGCAGTATCAGGGTATTGATGGCAGGAAGCCCCCATGGTCCCATAGGCATGAACTTCTCGCTGATCCCGGGGCCAGCCGTAGGCCAAATACCCGTGAAATCCGGCCACAGAATCTTATGCTCCAAATCAGAAAGCCAGGGAATCGAAAACACCCGCATGTAGAACAGCGCCCCGAAAAAAGCAGCAAAGAACATCACTTCGGAGAAAATGAACCAACTCATCCCCCAGCGAAAAGAGGCACCCACCTGCGAGCTGTACTTGCCACCTTCGCTCTCCCGCGCCACCGTGCGGAACCAGACAAAGCACATATAAAATAGGATGGCAAAGCCAATTGCCAGCAGCCCATAACCAATCGGAAGTCTATTGACTGAAAAGGCGGCACCAAAACCCATGAATAACAGCGCTATCGACCCGGTCATCGGGTAAGTCGATGGGGCTGGAACGTAGTAATGACCGTGACCTGCTTCTTGGCTCATGTTGAATCTCCCGCGTATAATTAATTAATTTCTAACTTGTTACAAATTTAACCAGCAATAACACGCCCACCACAAACAACGCTGCACCAACGATTCCCGCAATAATCACCTGTCCCATTGTCAGGGTTGCCGCATCATGGTCATGATCGGTATGCTTTCTCACACCAAAAAAAGCCCATGATACTGCCTTCATCGCTTGAATGAAGGTTCCCTTGGCCGGTTTATCGCTCTTGTCTTTCAACTTTTACTCACGCGGCTGCCCGCGTCAGCCGCCTTGTCGCCACCAAGTTCAAAGAATGTGTACGAAATGGTCACGGTATCATAATCGACCGGTAAACCCGGTTCAATCATGAATTGAACCGGCATCTGCCTTACCTCGTTTGGCTTTAATACTTGTTTGCTGAAACAAAAACATTCAAGCTTCTTCAGGTGCTTGGCTAGCAATTGGGGACTGTAACTGGGTATTGCCTGGCCATTTATTTCGCGATTTGAATTATTTCTGACTTCATACATTACCTGCACCAATTCACCAGGATGTATGCGCACAGTGGATTGCAGCGGTTTGAATTCCCATGGTAGCCCGCGTGTATTCGCGTCTAGCTGCACCGTTACCCACCGACTGGTGTCCACTTGCGTATTTTCCGCCAGCGTATCCGCCTGCAACAAATTATTAATCCCTGTAACTTCGCAAATCTTTTCATAGAACGGCACGAGCGCAAAGCCAAAACCAAACATGGCTACTGTAAAAATCAGTAGCTTCTTCATGACGATGGAATTGGATTGGATTACGTTCATTTCCAGTTCTTTATAATGACTGTAACAAAAAGACCCACCACGATTGCCAGCAGAATTAGCGCCGTTCTGATTACTCCACGCTTCCTTCGCGCATCTTCTGCTGACATATCGTAGCCGTTTATTACCTGACGACCGGGGGCGTTTCGAAGCTATGGTAAGGCGCCGGCGACGGCAGTGTCCACTCCAGCGTAGTCGAACCTTCCCAAGGATTCGCTGGCGCCTTCTCTCCGCCACGGATGCACTTCAGCACCACGACGAGGAATATCAACTGACTCAGGCCAAACCCGAAAGCGCCGATACTGGAAATCATATTGAAATCGGCGAATTGCAACGCATAGTCGGGGATACGGCGTGGCATGCCTGCCAGTCCCAAGAAGTGCTGCACAAAGAAGGTAAGGTTGAAAAAGATCATTGACATCCAGAAATGTAATTTGCCCAGCTTCTCATCGTACATATGTCCGGTCCACTTCGGCAGCCAGTAGTATGCCCCACCGAATATCGCGAACAACGCACCTGACACCAGCACATAGTGGAAGTGCGCAATCACGTAGTAGGTATCCTGTACCTGAATATCTATCGGCACGATGGCGCAGACCACGCCGCTGAAACCGCCAATCGTAAACAGGAAAATAAAACCGATGGCGAACAGCATGGGCGTCTCGAAGGTCATGGCGCCACGCCACATGGTGGCGGTCCAGTTGAACACCTTCACGCCGGTCGGTATCGCGATCAACATGGTCGCGTACATGAAAAACAGTTGCCCGGTGACCGGCATGCCGGCGGTGAACATGTGATGCGCCCAGACGATGCAGGACAGGATGGCAATGGAGGCGGTCGCGTAAACCATCGAGGAGTAGCCAAACAATGGTTTGCGCGCAAACGTCGGAATGATCTCCGAGACAATGCCAAATGCCGGCAAGATCATGATGTAGACTTCCGGGTGCCCGAAGAACCAGAACACATGCTGGAATAACACCGGATCGCCACCGCCCGCCGCATTAAAGAAATTGGTGCCGAAATTGCGGTCGGTCAGCAGCATGGTAACGGCTCCCGCCAGCACCGGCATCACCATGACCAGCAGATACGCCGTGATCAGCCAGGTCCAGACGAACAGCGGCATCTTCATCAGCGTCATGCCCGGCGCGCGCATATTGAGAATGGTGGTGATGATGTTGATCGACCCCATAATGGAGGAAGCGCCCATGATGTGGAGGGCAAAGATTCCCATATCCATACCCATGCCCATTTGTACCGATAGCGGCGGATAAATTGTCCAGCCACCCGCGGGCGCCCCGCCCGGCACAAAAAACGAGGATATCAATAGCAATGCCGCCGGAGGCAGCAGCCAGAAGCTCCAATTGTTCATGCGCGCGAAAGCCATATCCGGCGCGCCGATCATCATCGGTATCTGCCAGTTGGCAAAACCGACAAACGCCGGCATGATGGCGCCGAACACCATCACCAAGCCATGCATGGTGGTCAACTGATTAAAGAACTCCGGCTGGACGATCTGCAGACCCGGCTGAAACAACTCGGCCCGGATAGTCAGCGCCATCACGCCCCCCGTGAGGAACATGATGAAACTGAACCACAGATACATCGAACCGATGTCTTTGTGGTTGGTGGTGGTCAGCCAGCGCATCATCCCGGTGGGGTGATGGTCGTGTGCGTGTGCAATGTCGTGATCGTGTACTGCTGCCATGATTTCCTCCTTGATGCTATTTTCTGAGTTCGTTGATTTCGGATGGCTGCACTACGTCGCCTGTCGTATTGCCCCAGGCATTGCGTTCGTAGGTGACCACCGCCGC
>NZ_FMVD01000014.1:0-78183 GCF_900101945.1 Nitrosospira sp. Nsp13
CCAGGTGTCGCGGATGAAACCGGGAATGGCGTCCTGCTTGGCTCCTAATGCCGGAACCCACCAGGCGTGGATCACGTCGTTGGCGGTGAGCAGTACCCGTATCTTCTTGCCTGTCGGCACCACCAGCGGGTTATCCACTTCCAGCAGGTAGTTCTCGCCCTTGGCTTCCTTGTTCTCCTGCTGCGCACGGGGAGTGGACAACGCACTCAGGAAGCTGATGCCTTCCCCCTCGCCTGTAATGTAGTCGTACCCCCATTTCCACTGGTAGCCAGTCGTCTTGATGGTGATGTCCGGGCTGGAGGTGTCCTTCATGGCGATGATGGTCTTGGTGGCCGGATAAGCCATGCCAATCAGAATGAAGAACGGGATGATGGTCCAGATGATCTCGACCGTGGTGCTGTGATGGAAGTTTGCGGCTTTGTGCCCTGCGTCCTTGCGGTGCTTGAGCACCGAATAAAACATGGTGCCAAATACGCCGATAAAGATCGCCAGGCATATCCACAAGGCCAGCATATGCTGATCATAGATCTGCCTGGCGATGATCGTCTGCGGCTCGGGCAGGTTTAACTGCCAAGAGTCCGCCGCCGCCATTCCGAGTCCGGAATACATGGCGAGTGCCAGGACTCCTGCCAGCATCGCTGTTACCTTACTCATAATTTCCTCACTTGATTCGCGATTATTCATTCCGTGGTCAGATGAACATTGAAGATAATCAGATTTTCTTATCCGGTATCGAATCGTATGACGCGCCACGCGAGGAAACCTTGATAAATATCAACTTTTGTGCAGCTTTCAGAAAGGGGATTTATTTTATGAAGAAGCCGGCCGGGGGCGTGCTACGGTTTGTATGGCCGCTATATCGGCGCAGCAACAGTGGCAACACAGCATGTCACTGGCTGCTAACCTGTTACTGGTAATCGATACGGGTGAGAGAAATGCTATCGTTTGTGACTTATTCGGTGGGGAAATATTATGAGTTTCGTCATTCCAGGCTTGACCTGGAATCCAGACCAAACCAATTATGATCTGCTTTAACCGCCGCTGGATACCCGCTTCCGCCAGTAGTACTATTTGCTTACCGGATTAATAATAAGAGAGTTGATATATCGTGTTATACGTGGATTCAGACGGGACTACACTTTATCCGTTCTGCATAGACAT
Organism: Nitrosospira sp. Nsp13; assembly: GCF_900101945.1. Classification (NCBI taxonomy): domain Bacteria; kingdom Pseudomonadati; phylum Pseudomonadota; class Betaproteobacteria; order Nitrosomonadales; family Nitrosomonadaceae; genus Nitrosospira; species Nitrosospira sp. Nsp13. The sequence continues at coordinate 1,162 of NZ_FMVD01000014.1, forward strand.
ACTTAAAGATTCTGCTCCTTCAGACATTTTGATGTACGGCAGTTAATCTCCTTCCCTCTTCATTCCCAAGAGCTCGGAAATCGTATCAGTCCCGAAAGCACCAGTTGCGTGTCCCAGCCGCCAGGGGCCTGCGACACCATCCCGGCATACCCCGAATCCTAAAGACGGCGGCAGGGAAGGGGTAGTAAAGCGCAGATCAAGAAACCACACGCACACACCGCTTCCGGCGGATTCTATTCGATCGAGAAAAGGGAACATCACAAACTGGCGGTAGCGGGTAAAAATCTCCTGGCTCCAGGCTTCACGCGCAAGCATATTTTGAGATTCTGTTACACCAAATCGTCGGTGGTGTACCCACGTTGCCGCTGAAACCGGTTGATAGCTTGAGGCGATCCTTCCCCATATGCCTGATATTCCGCTTGGTGGATTGGGTGAACTCGTGTGGGTGCGCCACAAATTGACCAGTGCTTCGTAATAGTCGTCCCCACTGCTGACGATGATCTTCCAATTGAAAGGCGACAGGGGTTGAGGAATGGCATGAACCTCGGCCCCCGCTCCTCCCAGTCCATGGGTTTCGACGTAAGTTTCTCCCACCTTGATGGCCTGGGAATGGAGAACTCCCTGAAATCCGACGTAGCCCCCCAGAAGCGTCATGGCAATGATGGCGGGATACCGCCTTTGGCGTCTGAGCATGGCCGCCGCCAGGCCAATCACAATAATGCCCGTAAAGTACGGGTCGATGATAAATGTGAAAGGAAGAGCGAAACGATGATAGGAAAAAGGCGCCAGCACCATTGTGCCATATGCGGTAAAAACATCGCCCGCGATATGGATGGCGATACCCAGGGCGGCGGTGCCGTATATTGCCCGCCAGGAATAGCGTTGACGCGAAAACCGTGAAAATAGCCAGGCTAACAGCAACGCCCATGCGGGAAGCAGGATAATCGAGTGGGTGACACCCCGGTGCAGATCAAGATACGGAAGCGCGCCAAACAGGCGCAATACAATATCGCTGTCGGGAAATGCGGCCGCCACGAACCCCACTGTCATACGTGCCCGCGTTGTCAGCGCACCGGGACCCGGTGTTGCCGGTGCGGTTGCACGCGCCAGCAAAGCACCGCTTAACGCATGGGTCAGAGTATCCATGCCACCTGCGGAATTACAAGGAGGAAAGGACGGTGGAAAATACCAGAGTACCGGCTCAAATACCCTGTGGCGCTTTTTCGCCCGTACTTTCCGTAGTTGCATGCCGCCTGAATACCCTACGATCCAGGTTTTCAGCGATGGCGAGACACCCTTCAAGAAACCGGCTGGTTTTGGTCGAACCCGGTGAATTATCATTCATCCAGTGAAAAAATGCCGCCAGGTAAATTGTCGTCAGGCCGGTTTCTTCAAGTGCGCGCCGGACATAGGTCGCATCCCGGCTGGCGGCCTCACGCATCCACTGTACAGTGCGGCTGACGCGCATCAGTCCGGGTACCTGGATATGGATATGTCCCGGTTCCAATTTTCCGTAGATCATCTGCCGGGTTGTTTTGCGGTAAGGATGAAGTGCGCCAAGCCATGTCATGATCAAACGGTGCAAACGCTGACGCGGCGTCAGATAGCAAAAATCGGAAGCTTGTGCGGCTTTGAGCATGGCGCTATCGGCACGCTCAAACCAGGCATCAACAATGTCTTCCTTCTCGCGGAAATGCGCGCGTACATCGTCCAGGGTAATCCCCAGCGTGACCGCCACGTCGTGCAAGCGCACAGCCTCCCACGATCCCTGCTCCCCCAGCTCAACCGCGGCGTCAACAATCTGATCAATTGTTGCCATGTTTCCTCCGATGAGTGATTGATTCAGAAGAAGGAAAATGCTTTAGCTCAGTCGTAATGCAAAGTGTAAAGGACATCGGGGACGTTATCAATACCGATAGCCTGAAGAGCTGGGATCTATGGACGCGAGGCAGTGCATAAAAGCATCAAATGAAAAATTACTGCTTTCGCCTTCGCTCCAATTCCAGCTTGTTGATATAACGCTGGATCATGGACAGCACACTCTCCTGCGGATCAACATAGACACACCGGGCGCGCTGGCCGTTTCCATGGGGAATTTCTGAAACATCCTGTACCTGGAGATTGACCTTGGCCGTACCAATCTCAGGCAACACGACCAGGCAGTCGTGGTGGATGGCGCCCGTCTCAAAATTGAGACTGGATTGAGCGCCGATCACCGCCATGCCGCCACAGCTTATATCATGCAGAATAACTTCGATGGCGGCCGGAATGCGTCCCTCCGGCAATGGTATCACGCACTTGATGGGCATGGCTCTCGGGGTGTCGACGCGGTAAAACTCCCTTCTTTGTATACGCAATAGCGTTTCCGGAATCCGGGTAAGGAAGGCGGCGTGTCCTTCAAACTGGATTTTCTCGATCCCCTCGCAAACGAACTGAATCTTCACATGGTCCGGAAATGCGACGGCATCCAGTTCATTGGCCTTCAGCGCCTGCTGGTTGACGATCTCATCGGCACCGTAATCCAGCACCATTTCACCCTGCTCCGCATCAACATCGATAACTGTCGTCAAAATATGACTGTCACTGTGACCAACATTACACGTCACCAGGGAATTATTCCGCATCATGGACCGCAGAATCGAGAGAATCCCAGCCTCTGAATAAATGCGATACTTTTCGTCGTCATTCTGTTCCAACATGATCCATCAGCTTGCTTAATCAGATTGTATGGCTATTATTTTTCCAATTCCAGCGTCAATTATAGTGATTCTTCATGTTTGATTGAGTCCCATCAGATAAAAAGTATCGTCTCTAACAAGGTCTGGTGAAATACCCAGAGCTGGCAGATGGCCGGATCTGAAGAATCAAAGCGAAAAAACGACTGATCGAGGATGGATTTTGAAGATTTTCAATCAGGGTAAGAACTTTTTATATTAGTGCGAGTCAAATTTTTGCGGACGTGTTATATATTGTTCGCAGGTGACGTTTTTTAGACAGTAATGGAGATGTTTTTGAAGGCGTTTGCTGACTGGACTGAGAAGTGCAACGTTGGTAGATGGTCATCAAATGAGTCATATTCTTGAGCATCTCAATCCTTAAAGGAGATAATCATGGAATTGGCGATTCTCGTAGTAGGTGTAGCGGCGGTCGGCCTTTGGTTCTTTCTGTCGAAGGATGGACGGCACGAATGAAACCGATCCTACAACCTTGCGTAGGACCCGTGGCAAGGAATATCTTCTGACTACAGCATACAGAAGTCGGAACTAATAACTTAATTAGCCGATGCGCTTGCGGCTTTAACTTGTCCGGCGCATCGGCTTTTCTTGAACTGCGCCTGTAAAACGAACAGAGTCTTAGCGCTCAATCAAACCGCATTGTATAAAGCACATCGATCGCGTTATCAATACCCGCCCTAGTGACAACCGTAATACGGGAGGTCAGGCTATAGACGAGCTTGGTCACTCCGGCCACCGCCGTTAATGCCTGCTCATAGCTGATATAGGCTCGGTTCGAAAGGCGCTTGCCGACGGTGCCGATCTGACCCATCAATACATCTCCACCCATGGGTCGCGCCTGTCGTATGGATAATTCATCCACACCCAGCGCCTGGGCGATTTTATCCGTGACACCGCCGGATTGACCACCCAGAATGGCATTGGCCGCAGTCATTAACAGCGATGCATCGGCCTTTCCTTCAGGGGCACGGCCCAGCGTGATCCACGAAAGTTTCTCCAGATCCGAAACGGCCGGCGTGGAGACCAGCCGCACCCGGGGCCGGCGCACGCTGCCAGTCACTTCGACACCCGCTTCCACCGGTAACCCCGTACGCACCGCCAGCACGTTCATTCCGGGATCGTCGATTGGCCCCTGGAAACTTACGATGCCGCGCTCCACCATCAGGCGCTGACCATACGCTTCAAAATTCGCGTTGCGAGCAGTGATTGTACCGGTAGTGCGCAATTGTTGACCTGGCTCACCGTGCACGCGCAGTTGGCCAGCCAACCGGCCTTCCAAACCCGAAGCGCGTATATAGAACTGCTCGCCCAGATCAAGGGTTGCCTCAAGCCTGATCCGTGGCGCTTGCCGGGTGGCAGGTTCTCTCCCCATGACGATGACGTCATCTGGCAGTTGCGGGCGGCCGGCCTCTGGCTGAGCGATCAAACCGGCATCCGCCAGCAGATTCCCATTCAGAGTCAGCACGTTTTTTTCAAGACGGGCGCGCCCGCCTCCCGATACGATAATCCAGCGGTCCGCCCGCTGAGCCAGGGGCAGGCGGCTCGCCGTGAACTCCAGATCACCCTGCTCGCCCATGAAGTTCAAGGTGCCCGATGCCTGGAGACTACCCGGACCTGTTGGAAGCGCCAGACTTTTGGGCATATCATCGACGGAGGGCGGTTTATGTCGCGCCGTGTCATCCAGGATGCCGTACTCACCCAGAAGGTTCATGATGCCAGATGCACGGGAACCGCTCGGATTGATGGAAGTTTTCACGTTTTTAAGCAAACGGTCGGCGGGAGGCGGTGCATGCGGTGCGACAAAACTCAGAACATCCATATGCAATGACTCTTCATCGAAACGTGCCGCCAGTTTTCCTTGCTCAAGCCGCATGCCCTGATCCAGAAGTGCCAATACAAGATCATCGCCTCGTATTTGTCCTTTTAGACGCGGCTTGCCGAGAGTGCCGGTCACCTCCGCCTGCAAGGCAACCTGGCCACCGCTTCTCAGGTTGTTATTGACAAGGGGCCCCAGCCATGACATATCGCCCATATCGGCGGATATCCGTCCGGTAAGGGGCGCACTGGGCAATACGGTCCAATTCAGGCTGGAACTCGTGGATCTGGCTAGCGGCGCGGAGACGTTGGCATTCACCATGCCCAGCCGTTCGCCTTGTGCGTTCAGTTGCGCCGTTAGGCTTCCGCCGCCTGCATGAGCGGAAAGCTGAAGGGCTTGCAAACCCAGTGGCGAGAACGACATGTTTCCCGGCAAAATCCAATCGCCGCTTTCGCGCGTAACCCTGAGGCTGCCTGTCAACTGCGTGGTGGATGCAATGTCCCATTCACCACCCAGGCGCAGCACTTTACCATTTTTTTCATTCTCATCCATTCTAGCCAGCCCGCCGGGGCGCAACCCGATGCCGCTGAACTTGCCACGGCTGAGCCATTGCTGAGGCGTCCATTCGGTTCCACTGAACTGCACGCCGCCTCCAGCAACGACTAACTCTGCCATACCGAGCGAAATGCGTTCCCTGCCAGCCTCCAGCGAGGCGGCCCGTGTTAAATGAAAGGGTAATCCGCCAGTCATGGCCAGTTCCGATATCTCCCCTAGCCATGCAGTATCTTTCCATTCCTTCCCGCCTTGTCCCTTTTTCCCCTTCGATCCTTTCCCTCCTGTCTGCGGCGGTATTTTCAATCCTCCAGCAGCTCGCAGAGTCAGGTTCAGATCGTCGTCCAGACGGGCTGCTGTCCATAGTTTGTGCCGCGCTCTACTGCCCTCTACTCCCAGTTGCAGACTTCGCAAGCGGGTTGCCGCTTCCGTCTTATAGTCCACCGCTTTAATTTTTAGCGAAATGGCGTCACCATGCGAATTGCCGTCAACCATAAAGCTGGCCAGAGAGTGATTGCCCGGAAGAACAAGATCGCGTCCTTCGGCGCTAACGATCATATCCGGCCACTCAGGCTCACCGTTTGTAGAACGGCTTTCCAGTGTAGCCCTGGTCATCAGGGAACCACTGAATCCATGCCCGATTTGCGCAAGGGCAGGTGCGGCCAATTCTAATTGCAGCCGGTCACCCTTGCGGCCGAAACCGCCTTGCGCAAGCAGACGGTTGGCGCCAAGCCATAGTTCAATTTTCCCCGAAGCCCTGGCCGTAGCCGGACTAGCCGGATCGAGATCTGCGAATACGACCCGGCCATCGCCGCTAACGGACTGCCCCGCCACCTGGCTGTTGCTCATATTGAAGCGTATCGTACCAGATGTCTCTGGCATCAGTTCGCCCGCCAGTTCGATTGTGGAGTTGAGGCTGCTGCGCGGCGTCTGTGCAAAGACCGATAAATCAAAGTGCTGGAGTCTGCCCTCGAACACGAACGGCTGCCGTTCGTCCAGTCCCAGCTTGCCATGCCCGGTAAGCGCCGATCGGCCATGTTTGAGATGCATCTTGTCCAGCGTCAATGTACTGCCTGCCTTGGCGATAACGATATCCATGCTCAGCGCTTTGTCGCTGAGCGTCAGAATACCTTGCTGCGTCTGTGTGTTCCCGCTGAGTTTTATCACGCCGCTCAGATTGGCAGCGCGCAAGCGGGTATCCAACCTGACGGGATCAATCCGGCTGACGGCAAGATCCGCCGTTCCCGCCGCCTCCACAGGCCGCCAGAGCAGATTTCCCGAAACCGTACCGCCACCGGCCACGGCCAACGTCAATGCGTTGAACTGAAGTAATTCCGCGGAGAGTATTGTCTGCGCGCTTACCTGGAGCAGTGGCAGACCCCCATGGTCGAGCGGCGCGGGTTCGGCGTTCTCGATCGCCATGCCGCCTTCCAGCCGCCCGGCACTGGTTTCATGTAAATCAGCTTGTAATGAGAGGCTGGCTTTAGGGGCGTCGGGTGAAAATACATGGGGGTCGAGGCCATGCAGCGATAACCGTAGCGCGGCAACCAAAATCGGGGCGTAAGGCCGCAGCAGCGCTTCACCTCCTCCCGTCAACCCAGCATCAGCTCCTCCTATGGCATTCATCCTGATATCGAGTTGTTCCAGGTTGCCGGTAATAGCGGCGGAAATACGCGCGCCCGGCATTTCCGGCAATTCAACACCCGCAATACCAAGTCCGGCGCGCCCGGCAAGTTCAGCTTGAATGTTCAGATCGAAGGGTCTGTTCCCATCTATCTGCCCCGATGCCGTCAATCCACCAAATTCAAGGTCAGCGCGCAGATTGGACAAGCGGTGCCTGCGGCCATCGCTTTCCAGTTGTGCCGCCAACTCTGTCGCCTTGAAATCCGGCGTACCGCCTTCCCCATGCGTTACGCGAAGCGTACCAATATCAAGCTTGTGCAAAGATAGCGCAAAAGATGATTCCAGGCTTACGGGCAGAGATTTTGGCTCGGTAGAAGGTAACGCAACGATCTCCACCTTCCTGGCTGTCAGCGCCGTTATATCCAGACGGCCTTCCTTTAACGCACCCGGTTGCCAGTTCAATTGCACATCCCGTGCAATGACAAGCAGATCGTCACTCGCAAAGCGTATGGTACGCATACTAAACGAACCGGATAACGTACCATCCAACCCTTCAAACGATAGGCTGCCTGCGCTAAGATGAGATATTGCCGACCCCAACGATCTGAGACCGGATGGGGTGGTTGATAGCCAGACGCTGATGCCTGAGGATAGAATGATGATGGCGGCGAGCAATAATGCGGGCCACCGCCATCGCCGCTTTTTCATGGCAAACTTTTTTGCCTGATTTCCGTTTAACAAGTTTGGCATAACAGTAGAATGTCAGCGCAATCGAAAGGCAAGCCGCAATTCGCATGACATGCTGCGAGATTGCCTATCAGTGTGGATTCCCAGGCATGAGGCAGCTCGGTACTATTATCAGCAACGGTATAAAAGATTTTCACCCCGTCTATTTTGCGATGGTGATGGCTACCAGCATTGTATCCATCGCTTTTGAAGCGATGGCTTTCTCCTACATAGCAAAAATTCTTTTTCTGCTGAATCTGGTCTTTTATTCGATTCTATGCACCATCCTGGCTGCACGCCTGTTACTTTTCCGCTCGAATATAATTGCGGATCTCAGAATCTTTCCGCGGGCATGGCTTTACCTGACGTTTGTGGTGGGCACCAATACAATCGGAACGCAGCTTGTCATATTTCAGCATGCCACCGCTCTAGCAAGTTTACTATGGCTTATCGCACTGATCAGCTGGATCATATGTATCTATTTCATTCTTTCCGGTCTCATCCTCATGCGGAAGAAAACCGTGCGGAAAATGATGAACGGTGCCACGCTGCTGATTATTGTCAGCACAGTCTCCATAGCTCTGCTGGGGCTGCGCCTGCTGGACGCAACAGCCATACATGCCGCGTATGCCTACTTTGCCGCATGGATATTCTGGGCCTCCGGATTCGCTCTATACCTGTTCATCGTTCCATTGATAATTGATCGCCTCTTTTTTAAACCCCTTGAACCTGGAGATTGGGAAGCCCCTTACTGGATCTGCATGGGGGCGCCGGCAATCATTACCCTGACGGGTTCGGAGTTTGTCATGCATATGCCCGCTGTACCGGAATGGGAAGATATTCGGGAGATTACGCTGTGGATAACGATTCTTGCATGGGTCATTGGAACATCATGGATTCCCTATCAAGTTTTCATGGATATCCGGCAACTCACCACCGTTAACGTCGCGGGTCGGGTACCGTTATGGATTAAAACCTTTCCATGGTCGCGGCTGGCATTCGGCAGGCGACATTATTTCTATGACCCTTCCTCATGGAGCAGAGTCTTTCCCATAGGAATGTACACCGCCTGTACGCTCTCCCTGGCGAAAGCCACAGGTTCCGCATCACTTGGAATCATTCCCCAATATTGGGGCTGGTTTGCGCTGCTGATCTGGTCTCTGACATTGATTGGCACCGTACGTTCTGTCATATCGTTACGTTGACTGACTTCGGATGTGATAATCGTCGCTGCGCTCGCCTCTTGGCCCATTCAGCATTACCATCATCAGAATGCCACGGCAATCGAAAAGTGCAGCCGCAATTTGCCATCTCTCTGACCTCGAGCGAGATCCAGTGCCAGCGGCCCAACCGGGCTACGCCAGCGAATTCCGCCGCCATAACCAACGGCGAGATGCAGGCGATGCAGACTATCGGCGGCGTCCCCGGCATCGGTAAATACGGCGGCGCCCCATTCGCGCGTGAGCCAGTGATTATACTCGATGGTCCCGCTAACCATCGCCGTGCCGCCCACGATGGCCTGGCCTTCCTGCACACCCAGGCTTTGAAAGTCATAGCCGCGCACAGACTGTATGCCCCCGGCGCGAAACAAATATTCCTGTGGAATGCCGAAACGCGAGTCGGCAAAAGTATATCCCGCCTCACCACGCAAAAATAACACATCGCGCTTACCCACTGGGTACCAATACTGATGGCGATAGTAAGTACGCAGAAAACTCTGATCAGACAACAATTGCTTGCTGCCGCCACCGATGCGCACTTCTATCACGCTGCCATCGCGCGGAAACAACGCATCATCCACCGAGCGGTAGCGCAATTGCCCATCCAATACCAGCGTTTGATTGGTCTGGTGCAATCCGCCTTTGGGGTCCCGGTCTTCCCGTTGCCAATTGATTCCGATTCGGCTTTCGGTCTTCCCCACAAGCTGGTTACGGTTCAAAGCAACTTTCTCGCGCAAGGTGTCCAAGTCCTCAATGGTAGTTCGATCGATGCCCGCACCCACGGAAAACCAGCGACCCGCTCGATTTGGCAAACTGTCCACCGCCACGGCTACTGACTGACGTTTCTGCTCCAGGCGCAACAGGCTGCTGAATCGCAATGCCCTGCCCAGAAAATTGTGATTACCGTAATTGATTTCTCCACGTGCCCCGGTATTGGAGCTGTAGCCTCCGCCAAACGATATGCGCTGCGACTGCGTCTCCGACAACGTCACCTCCACCGGCGCCGCTTGATGTGCTGCCACATCCGGTTCAACACTGACCAGAGCCGAACCGAATTGAGCCAGGTTCTGCAGTTTTGTCTGGAAAGCTTGTAGCTGATCCCGTCGGTAAGGGTCACCGGCTTTGAACGGGGCAAGATTGTTAACCAGCTTCGGATCGTAGCGATTAAGTCCCTTGATCACGATATTTCCATAGTGGAAAACAGGCCCGGAGTCTACTATTACCAACAGCCGGACGCGGGCGGAGACAGGGTCCACCTCCGCCTTACTCTCGTCAATCACTGCCGCGGCGTAGTCGTCCCGCGACACACTGGATATTAATGCCGCTTTGGCTTCTTCCCAGACCGGCGAGCGGAACGGATCACCCACATGCAGAGGCCAAGCGGCCCGCAAACTTTCAATGCGTGCGCGCCGCTCGGGCGCGTCGACTGCAAGATCTCCCTTGAATTCGATACGGACTTCGGTAATCAACGCGCGCGGCCCCGGCGTGACCTCCAGCACCAGGGTTTCATCCGGAGTGGATTGCAATGTTATCGTGGGTATGAAATAACCTTCGGTAGCAAGGAGTTCGCTTATCTCCTGCCGCGCCCGGCGCATGAAAGTGGCTCGGGCAATGTCATCCATCATCGGTTCAGCAGGCAACTGGAAATGAGTCTTCAGCAAATTCCGCAACGATTCCGGGGCGGAAATAATGACAGGTGGTGAATTGTTTTTGGCTTCGGATGGCTGCACCTCATGTGCCTCGACCGCACCACTCCCCAGCGTAAAAAAAATGAGTGCCGGGAGGAGAGCTGAAATCCCTATTCGCGTCGGAGAAAGATAAGTGAAATATTCGGCGAGAGACATGGCAAAGTGAGGGTTGATGCCGTGGAAACAATGATCCACAACGTTGCGGAATGTTCCCGGCCACAGTCAAATGGAATTCCGCATAACCGCGCAACAGCTATGCTAACGAAATGCGTGGATTCGAAAGTGCGTGCAAGCAACGTGCCTGCAAAAGGGATATTGGGATCAAAAGTGAATGTGGCTGTCGTTGCTATAGCCGACGGGATCCGCTGAACGCACCCACTGGATAATACCTAGCTACACCCGTCAATGCAACCGGGCGAAACAGGAGAAGATGGAAACCGCGCTTCAGCGCACCAGCTTGCCAGGAAGTTCATCCTGCATTGCTGGATCTTCGTAGGCCTCACGTGGCGGGTTCCCGTCATATATCAAATGCTTGCGCTGCTGCAGGTAAGCGTCCCGCACAAACAGGTAGGGCTCTACCGCGGCATCGTCGCGGATCCGCATTGGGCCGGTTAGCCGCGCCCGCTTGTCGATAATTCCAAGAATGGAAAGCGGCACCGTGACGGGAGCTCCAATCACATAAGTACCGAAATAAAAGAGCCCATTCGTAAATACACTGACGGGAATGCCTGGTACATCACGGTTGCTACTAGGCCCAAGCAAGGGAATAAACAAATAGGTTTTTGCTTCAATACCCCACACACCCAGCGTCTGTCCGAAGTCTTCGTTATGCTGCGGCAGACCCATGGGGGAAGCCATATCGAAGAATCCAGCCATACCGATGGTCGAATTGACCACAAAACGCAGCGTATCCTGGAATCCTTGACGTACCTTGCCTTGCAAAAAACTATTCAGGACCACATTCGGATATGCCAGATTGTCATAAAAATTTCCGACGATGCGCTGCATACGGTTAGGCACGTAATCGATATAGGCATCAGCAACCGGCGCCACAATCCTCCGATCGATCACATCCGTGAACGTATAGGATTTGCGATTGATATTCTCATAGGGGTCGATCGGATCTGTGCTTTGGTCGTGCGGCCGCGTGGTGGCGCAACCACCACACAGCATTATGCACATCAGTACCAGGACAGTGCTCGGATGGTTATGTCTCATGATCAGTGAATGAATAAGATTATGATATCGATATATGTGGCATCTACCAGCGATGGCGTTTGTTCCCCGAAGTATAAACGATTAAGGTGATGAGTACATTCTGGAAATTGGTTCACCATAAGCAGCAAACCGCCGCCGGGGGATAAGGTCACACCTGTTGGTACAAATACGGTATTCAACGGTAGGGGCCTAAAAAATCGGCCCCAGCGGTATTCTCCACACTTCGCGAAAGAAAGGATTTGTTACGAGTGGAATCAAGACAAAGAGATAAGCTGGCGCAGGACCTTGAGAAAATCCCGCTTGAGCCGGATTTAGTCTAATCCGGCCCTCTCCATCCAACTGATCTATAAGCTAGGGCCTGTTAACACTTATTTCGCACCCGCGACGGCGACGGATTTCATCCAGCACGAGGCATGAGCCGCGCGGCGGAGCAGGCCTCCGTAAGCGGCGAGTAACGACGGGCTGGATGAAATCCGTCCCGTCCCTTCGCGTTGCTACACAAAAAACGCGGATGCGAAATAAGTGTTAACAGGCCCTAATAGATATCATCAACTTTTCTCTGCGGTACGCAGGTCACGGCGCGGCCTGACTCCAGTTCCATCAGATTCTTCGATACCTCCACGACCACACTCGAAACCGCGCGTTGCACACCTTTAACCACGCCCTCGATACCCCCACTAACCGGCTCTGAAATCACCGCGTAACATACAGCGCCGCGGCCATCGGTAGAACGCGTAATTGCCCAGTTGAACCTTGCCGCCACCTTATCGCCCACTACTGCGTCAAACTGATTAAGCTCAATCGCAATACGGTACACCGGCTGATCGGGTTTACGGGCCGCGCGTGCCTCGTTTACCGCTCCGATTTGATCAGCAATGCCGGCGGCGAATGCATCACGCAGTTCCTTGTTGAAATGCGATGACCAGCGATCCTGTTCCAGGATGAAAAGCTGCGTTTCCTGCCCTGAACCCCGGGAGTGCACAACCAGTTGCGGGCGGGCGAGCCGTTCCGGCACGTTGACCGGCATTACTTCAATATGAATCGGTGCGCGCGAACCCTCCGACACATCCTTCAGTTCCGATTGCTTGGACGGAGCCGAGAGCGTATAAAACCGCGTATCCGGAACCGATGCGCAGCCAGCGGCCAATAATGCTCCCATCATGTAAAATATGCCGGGTGTCAATGGTTTCATTGTTTATCCTTTTGCTTGCCGCGGATTACCGCTTCAGGATGAAGCTCGAAATAGTCTGTCAAGATTCGCAAGGAAGCAGCCGCCCGCGATAATTCCTGCAGGGTCTGACGTAAATCCTGCACCAGGGGAGAATCTCCCGACAATATACGCTCCGTCTCATTCAAAGTTTTGCTCACGTCCTTCAACGCCACGGCCATTTCGGGCGCCACATCGTTGTTTAATCTTTGCGCCAGCTGTCCGGTGCTGTTCAGCGTGTGCTTAAGCTCTTTTAACGAAGCGTTTAACTCGTCGCCAATCTGATCGAAAGGTATTTTATTAAACTTCCGCGCCAGCTCCGCAACCTGTGCCTGAATCTGCTCAACGTTACCGGGGACAGTGGGCAATAGAAGTAATGTGGGTGGAGCATCCGTGGGCAAAGCATCTTTGGGCGCAGCATCTGCGGGCGCAGCATCTGCGGGCGGAGCTTTTGTGGCGGTCTCATTTTTGGAAGCAGCTTTTTTTGCCGCGGCGATCTCGGGGAAAAAATCAAGAGCAACATAAAGCTGGCCGGTAATAAGACTGCCAGTTCGCAATTGCGCCGCCAGGCCGCGTTTGATCAGGAAGTGCAACCGCTGTTGCGGCGTGATCTTTTCTTCGTCTCGAGCTTGGATATACTTCCGTCCGATACGCGCCGGATAAATTTCCACCAGCACCGGCATGTTGAATTCCTTCCGCTCGCGATCATACTCCATGCCTATGGATTTAACCTGACCTAGTACCAGCCCGCGGAAATTTACTTCAGCCCCCGGCGTCAGACCACGCACCGATTGCTTGAAATAAAGTAATACGGTTTTTGCTTCGCCATCATCGTCTTTTAACGCTTCAGCCTGGTCTTTCGCCAGGACAAAGGAAGTATTCTCCTTGGCGGAAGGCCCCATATTGTCGTCTGGCGCTTGAAACGCAAGACCACCCATCAAAATAGTCATCAATGATTGCGTATTGACGGCAATGCCGCTGGCACTTAATTTCACCTCAACACCGCTGGCGTGCCAGAAGCGCGTATTGGCCCCGACAAATTTATCATAGGGAGAGTTAACAAATATACGCATGGTAATATTTTTTCCGTCGTCATCCAGATCAAACGAGCTTACCTTCCCAACTTCCATGCGGCGAAAATAGATCGGCGAACCGACATCCAGCGAGCCAATATCGGCCGCGCGTAAAACAAACTGCTTGCCAGACGCGTCTCGCGTAACGATTGGGGGTATCTCCAGGCCGGTGAACTTGTGTGCTTTCTCCTTTTCAATACCCGCATCGGCCCCAATATAACCGCCGGATAGCAGGGTGTTCAGTCCGGATACACCCCCACTCCCCATTCTGGCACGCACCACCCAGAAACGGCTATCGCGCGCAGCAAAGTTCTCTGCTTCCTTGTTCAAGAGCACGGTCACCAGGACCCGGTCATGATCCTTGGCAAGCTTGACTGCTGTCACGCTACCGATCTGGACTTCTTTATATTTGACCTTGGTCTTGCCCGCTTCCAGTCCTTCAGCGGAGCGGAACTCGATAGTAATCTCGGGGCCGCGCTGTAGCCACGTCTGGACCGCGAGTGAAATACCAACTACTGCGGCAAGTATGGGAATCAGCCAGATTAATGAGGGCATCCAGTCCCGCTTCCGCACCTTCTCAGGCACAGGAATCGATCCTTCAGCCGGTTCTTCTACTTTTTCTTCGCTCATGCGGATTTCCTTGATTCGTGTTCATTAGTGTCCCAAGTCAAACGGGGATCAAAGCTGTGCGCCGCGAACATGGTCAACGCCACTACCAGCGCGAAAGCGGCAATGCCTAGTCCAGCGTATATCGTGGCGAAACCCTTGATCTGGACGAGCCCGGCCAGAAGCGCGACGACGTAAACATCCAGCATTGACCAACGGCCGGTTACTTCAACCAGACGATAAAGCTTTGCTCGTTGCAAGAGGCGCCAGTTGCTGCGCCGCTGCACCATGATCAATAGAAGCATCAAGGCCACCAGCTTGAATAAGGGCACCAGAAAGCTGGCAATAAAAATAATCATTGCTAATTCCCAGGAGCCGGAAACCCAGAAATAAATGATGCCGCTCATGATGGTGTCCGGATGATCTCCCGCTATGGAGGAGGTAATCATGACCGGCAGCAGGTTTGCAGGGATATACATAATGCAGGCAGCAATGAGATATGCCCACGTCCGGTTAACACTATCGGGCTTCCGCATGTGCAGAACTGCGTCGCAACGCCCGCAATGGTCATGGGCTTTAACGTTTCTCCACAAAGTGCCGCAATAATGACATGACAACATGCCCAACTCCGCCGCCGTCTTAACAGGCGCTTTGTTTGTGGATGATGCAACCTCCGGAGCATCCATGGCCGATGGGGCGGCGCTACTTGCCGGCATCTTGTTTCCTCCCCTTCTCCTGCAGCGCCATCCGCCAGATATAACGAGGATTAAATGACACCAGTGCCGCAAGAAGGACGGTAAGGACGCCAAATGCCAAGAGCGCCGTACCAGGCACCACCGTTGCCATACTCGTCAATTTAACATACGCCACAATCGTGCCAAGAAGAAATACTTCCACCATTGCCCATGGCCTTACCACTTGAACCATGCGCGCCACGAAATTGAATTCGGGGTGGAAATAATCAGGTCTTTTCGCTGCAATAAGCAAATACATCATGGCAAGAAGCTGCAGCAATGGAAATAGAATGATGGTAAAGAGCACCAGTAGCGCTACGCCAGGCATTCCTTCGGCGTTCAAGGACAGAACCGCACCGATGATCGTGGTCCGGTTGACATTACCCTGGAATTGCATTTCAACGATAGGGAAAGCATTGGCGACAATAAACATAAGCAAGCAGGCGATCGCCAATGGAAGGGCGCGCCGACTGTGAACGCTCATATCCTGTTCCAGCGCGGCGCCACAACGACCGCAAAGCGTGACCTCGTTGTGACCCAGCGCTAACTTGCGGTGAATCGCATCGCATTCTTCACAGGCAATCAGGTCGGTTACTTCCTGCATGTTTTTTCATTATTTGCGTAGCGAATAATGTTAATAATATATCAAGATTCATATTTTGCTGGAAAATAATGAGCTCCGCTTGATGGTAGTGTGATTCTCCCTTTTATACGTGGCGTCCGCCCGTCTATACCTGTTCCTGGCGTGTGCCATACTGAAACAAATCGCTTTCCGAACTGTCTTTAATAACTGGGCACAACAAGGAAAACCCGATGGACAAGAAAACCCAAATCAACGTCTGGTACGTAATCGTGGCGGTACTCGGCGTTCTGGTGGTGCAGAACCTTTATAAGCAATATACGAAGGTGGAGCCGATCCCCTATAGCCGCTTTCATACATTGCTGGAGCAGGACAAGATCGCCGAGATTGCAGTGACCGAGAATCACATTTACGGATCGCTCAAAGAGAAAGGTGCCGACGGATTAAAGGATTTCGTCACCACACGGGTGGAACCCGAGCTGGCCGATAAGCTGGATAAGCATAACGTGATTTATACCGGGATAATCCAAAGTACCTGGGGCCGCGATCTGTTGTCCTGGCTGCTGCCGATGGCGGTCTTCATCGGGATTTGGCTATTTATCATCCGCCGCATGAGCCAAGGCGGCATTAGCGGCGGCGGACTGATGTCGATCGGCAAGAGCCGCGCCAAGGTATTCGTGGAGAAAGAAACCAAGGTCACCTTTGCCGACGTGGCCGGTGTCGATGAGGCGAAGGAAGAACTGATCGAAATCGTCAATTTTCTGAAGGACACGGAAGGGTATAGCCGCCTCGGTGGGCGGGCGCCAAAAGGAATCCTGCTGGTTGGCCCGCCGGGTACCGGCAAGACCCTATTGGCACGTGCCGTTGCGGGCGAGGCAAGTGTTCCGTTCTTTTCGATTTCCGGCTCGGAGTTTGTCGAGATGTTCGTCGGCGTCGGCGCAGCCAGGGTACGCGATTTGTTCGAACAAGCACGCCAGATGGCCCCGGCAATCATTTTTATCGATGAACTGGATTCGCTCGGGCGGGCTCGCGGTGCCTATGGACTCGGCGGACACGACGAAAAGGAGCAAACGCTGAACCAGCTATTGGCCGAACTCGATGGTTTCGATGCAAAAAGTGGGGTTGTATTGCTCGCCGCAACCAACCGGCCGGAGATCCTCGATCCGGCGTTGTTGCGTGCCGGAAGGTTCGACCGCCAGGTGCTGGTGGATCGGCCGGACAAAGTGGGCCGTGAACAAATTCTGGTTGTGCACCTGAAAAAGGTAAAACTCGATACCGATGTGAAGCCGGAACAAATCGCGGCATTGACGCCGGGCTTCACCGGCGCGGATCTTGCAAATCTGGTCAACGAGGCGGCGCTGCTCGCCACCCGGCGCAGAGGCACGTCGGTAACAATGGATGACTTCAATAATGCCATTGAGCGCATCGTCGCCGGACTTGAAAAACGAAACCGTCTGCTTAATCCGGTTGAACGCCGTGTGGTCGCATTCCATGAGCTGGGACATACCCTGGTTGCGCTGGCGTTGCCGGGTACCGACGAGGTACATAAGGTTTCCATCATCCCGCGCGGCGTCGGCGCCCTCGGCTACACGATCCAGCGTCCGACCGAAGACCGGTTTCTGATGAGACGAGTAGAGCTGGAAAACAAAATGGCTGTACTGTTGGGCGGACGTGCGGCTGAGCATGTGGTGTTCAATGAGGTTTCGACAGGCGCATCGGATGATATTGCCCGTGCCACCGACCTCGCGCGCGCCATGGTATTACGCTATGGGATGAGCGACGCCCTGGGCAATGTCGCCTACGATCGCGACCGCTCGGCGTACCTCCAAACCGGCATGCCAATACCACAAAGCCGGGACTACAGCGACGAAACTGCGAATGCTGTCGACGCCGCTGTGCGTGAACTCGTGGATCATGCGCTGGAGCGTGCTGTTGCCATACTACAGCTTAATCGCGCTCTGCTTGACCGCGCTGCGGATGAGTTGCTAAAGACCGAGACGCTGAACCAGCCTCAGATCGAGGCGTTAAAGCGAGAGATTGTCAGCGGCCCCGCCGAACCTTTGTCCCCGCCAGCGGCATAGCGTTTGTATAAACGCGTATGGATATTGCGGTTACTCTGCCGCTTTGCCGCCGTTTCTATTTAAAAAAATAATTTCTAAACAGACCCTGGTTCCTGTATACTTCGCGCTTCGATGAAAAGGCTCTTACGTCTTTTTGCCTTTTTTTCGGTTCATCGTTCCTGACCTCTCTTCGATTTTCAAGTCTCCAACGGAAATTGTGCGGTACCGTGGTTAGCGGCGATGTTTTATGTGCGCGCCAGCGGTACCCTGCCCATTAATCTCCGGCAGCTATATTCTGTTCGCGCGCGTTAGGGCGCTTCTATAAATTCAGAGCTCCAGGCAAGACAAAGCGCGAAGCGGCTGCAATTCGCGACGCGGATGTTTGCAAAGAAATTTTTGTGCTGCATATCAATAATGCAAGCGGAAAATTTTGAGCAATATTCATGCTTTGAGCTCGTCACCGCACTGAGAACTTATGGGGCGCACCATATTTTTCACTTAATAGGAAAAACAACGTGTCTTTTGAAAATCTTAATCTGCATCCACTTATTCTTAAAGCTGTTATCGACTCGGGCTACACTACGCCTACTCCTGTTCAGGCGGAAGCCATCCCTGAACTGATCGCGGGGCACGATATCATGGCCTCGGCCCAGACTGGCACCGGCAAAACCGCCGCATTCATGCTGCCGGCATTGCACCGCCTCGCAACGCCTTCCAAAGTACACAGCCGCGGCCCGCGGGTACTGGTATTGACCCCGACACGGGAACTCGCGCTTCAGGTATCTGAAGCTGCCGCCAAATATGGCAAGCATCTGCCTCGCGTCAGAGTCGTGAGCATCCTCGGTGGAATGCCATATCCGCTACAGAATAAATTGCTTTCGCAGCCCGTGGATATTCTTGTCGCAACGCCTGGCCGTTTGATTGATCACATTCAGCGCGGACGCATCGATTTTTCGCGCCTGGAAATGATGGTACTGGATGAAGCTGACCGCATGCTCGACATGGGCTTCATCGATGACGTGGAGAGAATTGCTTCGGCCACGCCCGCGACCCGCCAAACCTTGCTATTCTCCGCCACACTGGACAGTGCGATAGACAGGGTTGCGGCGCGTCTGCTGAAATCGCCCAAGCGTATCCAGATCGCAACGCAACAGGCACGGCTCGATAACATCGAACAACGGCTGCATTATGTTGATGACATTTCGCACAAGAACCGGCTGCTGGATCATCTACTGCGCGATATCACGTTGAAACAGGCCATTGTTTTCACAGCCACCAAGCGCGACGCCGATATGCTGGCGGACAATCTTTCCGCCCAGGGGCATGAAGCCGCCGCATTGCACGGCGACATGAACCAGCGCGATCGTACCCGCACGCTGACCAAGCTTCGTCATGGCGGGCTGCGGGTGCTGGTAGCGACTGATGTCGCCGCACGGGGAATCGACGTGGTCGGCATTACCCATGTGATCAATTTCGATCTGCCGAAATTTGCCGAAGACTATGTACATCGCATTGGCCGTACCGGCCGCGCGGGTGCATCGGGAATCGCGGTATCGTTTGCTTCAGGTAAGGATGGCGTCAATCTGAAGAAAATCGAACGCTTTACAGGCCAGCGGATCGACTCTCACGTAATACCTGGGCTGGAGCCGCGATTCAAGCCACGTCCCGCTACGGGCGGCCCATCCAGGGGTACGCCCAGCGTCGCCCATAAACGTAACCGTACCTGGGCAAACGATAGTGGACGCCCCACCAGTAGCGCTAATAACGCCAATGGAAATTGGGATAATAGCCGTAGCCGTTCGTTTAACGATAATCGGGAAAACACACGGGGCAATGCCGGGGGAAACACCCGCAGCCAACCATTCGGGAACAGCGGCGCTCCAAGTCCCTATTTCAGAAGCAAATAAGCATCTCTGTTGATGCAACTGGCTCGGCAAGTCCGAGCTAGTTGGGTAGCCAACGCCGGGTAGGATGGGTGAAGTGAAGCGCGACCCATCGCTATTGAGACAACAGGCATGGCGTTCGCCTTTCTACAAAAACATCATTTCGAAAACGAGAGATGACCGGGGAAGTCCTTGGTTATCTTTCCTACTCCGGCTGGTTACGCATGAAATCCGCTGTCTGATAAAACGCCATGGCGAGTTTCTTGCATAATTCTTCATCCAGTCCGACATCCACCATCGCGCGACCCATGCACGATAACCATTGATCGCGCTCCGGAATACCGATCGCAAAAGGCATATGGCGGGTACGCATGCGAGGCTCGCCATATTTCTCGGTGTACAGCGATGGTCCGCCCGTAAAGCCGGATAGAAACATGAACAGCTTCTGCCGGGAGTGAGTTAAATCCTGCGGATGAAGTTTGCGTACACCGAAATAGTCTGGATCTTCATCCATCAGATCGTAAAAGCGATCCACCAGGCGGCGTATAACGGCTTCTCCACCTATCCGTTCATATGACATCGCAATATGCATTCGACTCTCCTTGATTGTTCACGTGCGGTCACTACAGGCGGCAACTAAGCACAATAACTAAACGGTGTGGGACCCGAATCTCCCCATTCTTTCCGGCAATGGCCTGCGTTTTGTCAGCATACGCAATATCCAGTAAATAGCCAGCGCGGCAAGTAAATGCTTTATCGTATGACCGCTTACCACCTGCCCGAGATCATAGATTTCGCGATCCCCCGCTTCCGCCAGTTTGGCGCAGCCATACAATGCAAGCGCCATGTATATATCGGCTCCCCGGGTATATCGCGACGGGAAGAAAATGCCGAGCAGAATAATGACCAGCAATGAATAGAACTGCACAACAATATAAAAGTTCAGATTGCCGGCACCCCGCTGCTCGCTCCAATGCCAGTGCATCACGCTTCCGGCTCCAATCGCAATCAGAACAGGCAGTAGCGGCACACCCATTCTTGGACTGACGCGCTCATTGAGCGTTGCAGCAAGCAATGCCATGATGCCCATCGCTATAGGCAGCCGATCCCAAACCAGCCGGTCATTATCGGGCGCCAGATGATAATAGATTGAACCGATGCACGTCATCGCCACGCTCAGGAAAAAAACCAGGTAAGACCAGCGTTCGGACAGATCGGCAAATGCTTCCGAAGCCATCGATCCGCGCAAGCACAGTAGAAACACCAGACCTGCTACCCCAACAAGCAGAAAGACAGCATTGGAAGCAACATTGAAAAAATTCGGAATATCGAAATAAATACGCCGGTCTGCAAATTGGTGATATTCCGCAGGCTGGGGAATCGCTGGAGCAATCACAGCGGCCAGCAACATACTCGCCGAAAGAATGCCCAATATCCACAACCTGCGCCTGGTATTCATATAAAACCATAAAGCCAATCGTTGTGTCGCATGTAACGGACCCTGGTTTCACATGAATTACCTGCTTCTTACGCCAACACTGAGGTATCGTAACGAAACTGGGTAAGGAGATAAACTAAAGTATGCATACTCACAAAGCTTGTATTTTCAACGCATTTTTGCAACTGCTTCTTCCACTCGTTCCACCGCAATAATCTCAATACCCGAAATCGCCTGTTTCGGCTTGTTGGCCTTTGGGATGATGGCTTGCGTAAAGCCCAGCTTGACAGCTTCTTTCAACCGTTCCTGGCCGCGCTGAACAGGGCGCACTTCTCCCGCCAGCCCGACTTCACCGAATACCACCATTTTTTCTGGCAGCGGCTTGTTCTTGAGCGAGGAAACAATAGCGAGCAAAACTGCCAGATCCGCGCCTGGTTCAGTAATTTTCACGCCACCGACCGCGTTGACGAATACATCCTGATCGAAACAGGGAATTCCCGCATGGCGGTGTAGCACCGCCAGCAGCATCGCCAGCCGGTTCTGTTCCAGCCCCACGCTTAATCGCCGTGGATTGGGTGCGTGCGCCTCATCCACCAGCGCCTGTATTTCCACCAGTAGCGGACGCGTGCCTTCCTGAGTCACCATGACGCAGGAACCCGGCACCTGTCCGCCATGATGAGAAAGAAATAGCGCCGAAGGATTGCTCACTTCACGCAAACCTTTTTCGCTCATGGCAAACACGCCCAATTCATTCACCGCGCCAAAGCGGTTCTTGAAAGCGCGGATCAGACGAAAACTGGAGTGGGTATCACCTTCGAAATAGAGCACCGTATCCACCATGTGCTCCAGTACGCGCGGCCCGGCCAGCGCGCCTTCCTTGGTCACATGACCCACCAGAATAATGCACGTGCCGCTGGCCTTGGCCAGCCGAGTCAATTGGGCGGCGCACTCGCGCACCTGCGCCACCGAACCGGGCGCGGATTGCAGCGCGTCAGAATATACTGTCTGGATCGAGTCGATAACCGCTATGTCTGGCTTGCGTTCGGCCAGCACCGCCTGAATCCTCTCCAGCCGGATTTCTGCCAGCAAATGCACCGCTTTTGCATCCAGCGCCAGACGTTTTGCCCGCAGAGCCACCTGCCGCGCCGACTCCTCACCGCTCACATACAGCACATTGCGCGCAGCGGACATATGACACAGCGCTTGCAGCAACAGCGTGGACTTGCCGATGCCCGGATCGCCGCCCAGCAATACCACACCGCCATGCACCAGACCACCACCCAATACCCGGTCGAACTCAACCACTCCCGTGGAATAGCGTGGCTCTTCGCCCGCCTCCACTTCGCTCAGATTCTGCACCTCGCTCGTTACGGATACAGGGGTAAAACGCGACACCGTTTTCTCGGCGATGGCCTCTACCAGCGTGTTCCATGCCTGGCAATGCGGGCATTGGCCCTGCCATTTTGGTGTCTGGCCACCACATTCGGTGCAGGAATAAATAGATTTTGGTTTAGCCATTTTCAAGAAAATAACTTGTCATATTCCTCCAACCCTCATATAGCCAAGTTTTAAATACTGATGAGTTTTTCTTGGAATACATTAAAAATTAGAGAAAATATTAATTTCATCTATGTTATAAATAATCGTAAACATATCGTTGGCGAGCGTGTTGATGTTTTATGCTCGCAATCTCTTTTCCAGCCCTTTGAGAACTAATGCGTGGAGGATAGAATTATGAATATTTTTTTAAAAATTATGGCCTTGGGCGCGGTTTCCATCGCATTGCTAACAGGGTGCTCGACCACCCACAAAACCACCCAGTCTGCAAGAACGCCCATCGAACAATTGCTCATCAGCGAAGCTGCGATACGGAGTGCTTCCCCCACGCCTGAGCGTCCTCTGCCTATTCCTAAGGGCGCAAACGTCATACTTACCACATCAGGATTGAACACGGATCAAGTTCTCCTGCAGCAAGTTTTGACCGGCTGGTTAGGGCAGCAGGGTTACCTGGTTGTTCAGAAAGACGATAAAAATGCAACGCATCGCATTGATGTGATTGTAGGATCGCTGGGCACCGAGGTATCCGGAACATTCATCGGCATGCCCCCGGTCACGAGTTCACTTATTCCCTTTTCGTTACCGGAATTAGCGTTCTATAAATCTCAATACCAGACCGGATACGCAAAATTCTATATGAATATTTTTGAACTGCCGTCGGGCAAATTTGCCGGATCAACCCCTCCTTTTCTAGCCGACGCCTATTACAATGATTATACGGTTTTTTTTATATTTGCATTTACCTCGACCGATCTCACATCGGCGCCAGAACTCGGCTCTCTCTATCGCAAGCCGCTTAATCCGCCACCTGCTCAAAATGAATATGGAACGAAGCCCGGGACCGGAAAATAACAATATAGGGCTGTTTCAACTGGGAGACGTGAAACAGCAGCGTAAAGTATGTCACGCTGACCTTGGTTTTCCCCCTGATTTCCACTCTATCACTATGCCGGGCTCCATCGCCAGCGCCTGAAAGCCGCAATCCACACCGATTCCCGGCACACACACCAGATGCTCCCCGCTGAAGATCAGCGGGAGTGTTTCCCGTTCCCACAGCGGGAGCAACGCTTCCCGCAGAAGATTTTTGAGGCTGCGGCGCGGACGGTTGCAGTCCGGGCGCAGCCGTTCACCCCCTTGGCGCATCCGCACGGTAACAGGACTCTCCATCAGTTTCCGAAGATTGATTCCTGCACCCTTCCGGCGCGTGAATTTGACGGTACCCAGACCAGCGATGGGGAGCTGCTTTTCTCCGTTCCATGTGGTCCGCCATTCTGAGTCGGGAGATGAATCGGCATTGCGCACATGAACCACCCCCCTGAAACAACGCACCTCCGTATTCCCAAAAATGATATGCAGTTTTGAATCGGCGCTCGAGGACCGCAACTGGCGCAAGATTTCTTCCAGTTTTGCTGTGCTGGGCAGTATTGCGCCCTGCTGCGACAACGCGTAGCGCAACAGATTCCTGGCGCGGGGAAAACTCAATTCCCGTAAATCCCCAGCTTGAAGTTTTCCTGGGACGACACATTTGTTGCTATCGGCTTCGGCCAGTTCATCAAGCAAATCTGCTGCTTCCGCTATATGCCGACTTGCGCGCGAAAAAGTCGTACGGTAGGAAGGAAAGCGCTTTTCCAGCAGAGGAAAAAATTCATGGCGCAGGAAATTGCGGTCGAAAGAAATGTCACCATTGCTTTCATCAGTGATCCACCGCAATGCATTTCTCCTGGCGTAATCCTCGATTTCGAACCGCGATACATCGAGGATTGGCCGCAATATCCGCGGCCCATAATCCGTCGTACCGGCGCTGCTTCCGTACGCACGTTTCCGGGTTTCTGACGCATCATGTTTAATCGGGGGCGCGAAATTCCTGACTACCGGCATCGCGCCCAGCCCCTTCACACCGGCCCCTCGCAACAATTGCAGCAGCAGCGTTTCAGCCTGATCGTCCAGATGTTGAGCCAACACCACATACTCGGCTTTTTGTTGTGCGAATATCCGATAGCGCGCATCACGGGCAGCCGCTTCCAGGCTGATACCGGATTCCCGCTTGATTTTTAATCTGGCAATTTTGAGAGGAACACCCCTGGTCCGGCACAAGTCGCGGCAGAACTTGGCCCATTGGGCCGCATGGGTGCTGATACCATGATTGACGTGAACGGCGGAGAGTGAAAACTGCAAATGAACCGACAGTGGAATGAGCAAATCCAGCAGCACGACCGAATCCACCCCGCCGCTCAACGCCGCAACCAGATGATCGCCACGCCGAGTCTGCTCGCGCAACGCATTTTCGGCCTTGCTGAAGATGCTACTTGACTTTAACTTCCTTGAACTTGCCATATCCCATCAGCCGTTCAAAGCGTTTCTCCAGCAACAGCTCTGTCGCGTAGCCCTGAAATTGCCGAAGCGATTCCTGCAATGCTTTCCTCACGGATTGCATGATGGCAGGGTAATCGCGATGAGCCCCGCCCGGCGGCTCACTGATAATCTTGTCGATCAGCCCCATGGTTTTGAGCCGATGGGCGGTGATGCCCATAATCTCGGCGGCTTCCGGCGCCTTGTCCGCGCTTTTCCACAGGATGGAGGCACAGCCTTCGGGGGAAATGACAGAATAGGTTGCGTATTGCAACATCTGCACGACATCGCCCACCGCTACCGCCAGCGCGCCGCCGGAACCGCCCTCGCCGATGATGGTACAAATTACCGGTACCTTGAGTTCCGCCAGCACATAGAGATTCCTGCCGATGGCTTCCGACTGGCCGCGTTCTTCAGCGCCGATGCCGGGGTACGCACCCGGCGTATCGATGAAAGTAAATAACGGCACCGAGAATTTTTCCGCTAGACGCATCAATCTCAGTGCCTTGCGATAGCCTTCGGGCCTGGGCATGCCGAAATTACGATGAATTTTTTCCTTGGTATCACGGCCCTTCTGGTGACCGATAACCATGACCGTCTCCCCCATAAACCGTGCCAATCCGCCGATGATGGCCTGATCATCGGCGAAATTCCGGTCACCGTGAAGCTCCTCGAAATCGGTGAACAGATGCTGGATATAGTCGAGCGTATAGGGGCGCTGCGGGTGTCGCGCAACCTGCGAAATTTGCCACGGTGTAAGCTTGGCGTATATGCCGTTCGTGAGCGACTGGCTTTTCTTCTGCAGGCGCAGGATTTCCGCCGATATATCTACCGCCGAATCGTCCTGTGCAAAACGCAGCTCCTCGATTTTTGCTTCAAGCTCGGCGATGGGCTGTTCGAAATCCAGGAAGGTGATTTTCATCCTAAATCCCGCAGTTAGACGAACCCACCCTAAAGGTGACGGTCAGATGGATAAAAAAATCTTTGTGAATCATAGTGCTAAGCTTAAAAAGTCAACCGCCGGATTTAGGGTTATGAAACATGGGCGTAATTTTGAAACCGCAATGATACAGGAATACCAAAATACCGCACGACTGTATCAGGATACCGATTCAGCAGTTCCTCAGCATCACATCTGGAAATCCATAATCGCTGGATTCAATTGCATGCATTCGATAACACCGCAATTTTTACACTTTCTTTACGCCCGTTGACCAGATATTTACAAGATTTTTAGGCGACCCCGGTTAATCTGTCTATATTCAAAATAGCCTGGTCGGGGCGACAATGGATCTTCTATATATCGGTGCAATCCTGGCGCTCCTGCTCGTAACCTGTGCGTTTGCCATCGGCTGCGGCAAACTGGGCGAGCGTCAATGAACATGTTTTATGTTATTGGCGCGGTCGTCGCGGCTGGTCTATTAATATATCTGGTCGTTGCCCTGATAAACGCAGAGGATTTGTAATGACTGCGCAATCTCTCGTTTTGCTTGTGGTGTTCCTCGCCACACTGCTGATGCTGGCTTATCCTTTGGGTACGTATCTGGCAAAAGTCGGCGAGGGGGAGCCCATACGCGGCCTAATGTGGATAAGAAAAATTGAAGACTTCTTTTACCGTCTTGCCGGTATCTCGCCAGATTCGGAAATGGGATGGCAGGTCTATGCATTGGCACTACTGGTGTTTAATGCGCTGGGCGGGTTAACCGTTTACGCAGTGCAACGCCTGCAAGCCTGGTTACCGCTCAATCCGCAGGCATTTGCCAACGTCAATCCCGATTCGTCATTCAATACCGCCATCAGCTTTACCACCAATACCAACTGGCAAGGTTATGTCGGTGAATCGACGATGAGCTATCTGACGCAAATGCTGGTGCTGACGGGGCAGAATTTTTTGTCGGCCGCGACCGGCATGGCCGTCGCCTACGCACTGATCCGCGGTTTCAAACGCCACTCGGTAAAATCAATCGGCAATTTCTGGCATGACCTTACCCGTTCGACACTCTATGTGTTGCTACCGCTGTCAACGCTATTTGCCGTATTTCTGATCAGCCAGGGCGTGATCCAGAATTTTTCCGCATACAAGGAAGTAAGCTTGATTGAGCCCGTCACCTATCAGCAGGCGAAAACCGGTTCAGACGGCCAACCGGTACGTGACGAAAAGGGCAACCCAGTGATGGAATCCAGGATTGCCAAAACCCAAACGCTGGCGATGGGGCCGGTCGCTTCACAGGAAGCCATCAAGCTGCTCGGCACGAATGGTGGCGGGTTTTTTAATGCGAACTCGGCGCACCCTTACGAGAACCCAACACCATTGTCGAATTTTGCCGAGATGCTGTCGATTCTGCTGATTCCCGCCGGACTGTGTTTTGCGTTCGGCCGCATGGTCGGCGATATACGTCAGGGCTGGGCGGTATTGGGTGCGATGACAGTAATTTTCGTGGCGATGACAACAGTCGTGCTGATCACGGAGCAGCAGGCGCATCCAGGATTGCAAGCACTGGGCATTGATCAGACGGCCAATGCGCTGCAATCCGGTGGCAACATGGAAGGCAAGGAAACACGCTTTGGCATCAGCGCTTCCGCATTGTTCGCAGCGGTCACCACGGCGGCATCCTGCGGCGCGGTAAATACGATGCATGATTCCTTGACGCCCCTCGGCGGGATGGTACCGATGCTGCTGATGCAACTAGGGGAAGTGGTGTTCGGCGGGGTCGGATCCGGTTTATACGGTATGCTGATTTTCGCCATCCTTGCCGTATTCATCGCCGGGTTGATGATTGGCCGCACGCCCGAATATCTGGGCAAGAAAATTCAGTCGTTTGAAATGAAAATGGTCTCGATTGCGATTCTTGTCACGCCGCTGCTGGTGCTGGGCGGGACTGCATTGGCAATCACGGTTGCTTCCGGTAAGGCAGGTATTTTGAATCCCGGCGCACATGGCTTTTCCGAAATTTTATATGCATTGTCGTCGGCCGCCAATAATAACGGCAGCGCTTTTGCCGGCTTATCGGCCAATACACCGTTCTACAATATCCTGCTGGCAATCGCGATGTGGTTTGGCCGCTTTACTCCTATCGTGGCGGTGTTGGCGATTGCCGGCTCGCTAGCCGCAAAGAAGCGTCTTGAAGTGACTGCGGGAACAATGCCAACCCATGGCTCCCTCTTTATCGCACTTCTCGTCGGTACCGTCATTATGGTCGGGGTACTGACCTACATTCCGGCCATTGCACTGGGACCGATTGTCGAGCATTTACAACTTTATGTCATACGCTAAGAGGGATCTGGCATGTCACGCAAAAGCCTGACACTTTTCGACTCCGCATTGATTGGCCCGGCCATCATTGATGCATTCAAAAAACTGGACCCGCGCACTCAATGGCGCAGTCCGGTGATGTTTGTCGTTTATATCGGCAGCATTATCACCACTTTGTTGTTCATGCAGTCGGCTACCGGCGGTGGTGAGGAAAGCCCTGCTTTTATTCTCACCATTACGGTATGGCTGTGGTTCACGGTGCTGTTTGCAAACTTCGCCGAAGCACTGGCGGAGGGCCGCAGCAAGGCGCAGGCGGCTTCACTCCGCGCCCTGAAACAAACGGTCACTGCCAAGAAACTGGACGCGCCGCGTTATGGCGGCAGCTGGACATCGACACCCGCCACCAGCCTGCGCAAGGGCGATACCGTGCTGGTGGAAGCGGGTGATGTCATTCCGGCCGACGGAGAAGTGATCGAAGGCGTTGCATCGGTCGATGAAAGCGCTATCACCGGTGAATCCGCACCGGTTATCCGAGAATCGGGCGGCGACTTTTCTGCCGTAACGGGCGGTACTCGCGTGCTGTCTGACTGGCTCGTGATCCGTATCGCAGTCAATCCGGGCGAGGCATTCATTGATCGCATGATCGCCATGGTCGAAGGCGCCAAACGGCAAAAGACGCCGAACGAAGTTGCGCTGAATATCCTGCTGATTGCATTGACCATCATTTTTTTGCTGGTAACAGTTACCCTGTTGCCATTCTCATTGTTCAGCGTAGAGGCTGCCCAGGTTGGCACGCCGGTTACGATCACGATACTTATCGCATTATTGGTGTGCCTGATTCCGACCACGATCGGCGGCTTGCTGTCCGCTATCGGCGTAGCGGGCATGAGTCGCATGATGCAGGCTAATGTCATCGCCACGTCTGGCCGTGCAGTGGAAGCCGCTGGCGACGTGGATGTACTGTTGCTGGATAAAACCGGCACCATCACGCTAGGCAACCGGCAAGCAGCAACATTCGTCCCGGCTCCGAATATTACAGAGGAGCAACTGGCCGATGCCGCCCAACTGGCATCGCTGGCGGATGAAACACCGGAGGGACGCAGCATTGTCGTGCTGGCAAAGCAGCGCTTCAACATTCGTGGACGCGAGATAGCATCGTTGAACGCGACATTTGTTCCATTCAGTGCGCAGACCCGCATAAGCGGCGTGGATATCGGCAGTCGTGCCATCCGCAAAGGCGCCGCCGATTCGATGAAAAAATATGTTGAATCGCTGGGACATCCTTACCCTTCTGAAGTCACTCGAGCTGTGGGGGATATTGCGCGCCGCGGCAGTACGCCGTTGGTCGTGGTCGACGATGACTGTGTCATGGGAGTGGTAGAACTCAAGGATATCGTCAAAGGCGGTATCAAGGAGCGTTTTGCCGAGCTGCGCCGCATGGGCATCAGGACCGTAATGATCACCGGCGACAATAGACTGACTGCCGCCGCGATCGCAGCCGAAGCGGGAGTCGATGATTTCCTGGCGGAAGCCACGCCCGAAGACAAGCTCAAGCTGATTCGAACCTATCAAACCGAGGGACGCCTGGTTGCGATGACGGGCGATGGTACCAACGATGCGCCCGCGCTGGCGCAGGCGGATGTGGCTGTTGCGATGAATTCCGGTACGCAGGCGGCGAAAGAGGCAGGCAACATGGTCGACCTCGACTCCAATCCGACCAAATTGCTTGAAATCGTCGAGATCGGCAAGCAAATGCTGATGACACGCGGGGCCTTATCCACCTTCTCTATAGCCAACGATGCCGCCAAGTATTTTGCCATTATTCCGGCGGCTTTCGTCACCACTTATCCGCAACTGGCGGCGCTGGACGTGATGCAGCTTGCCAGCCCCTCATCGGCAATCATTTCCGCCGTGATTTTCAACGCGCTGATCATTGTGATATTAATTCCCCTGGCATTAAAGGGCGTGAAATATCGTGCCGTGGGCGCCGCCCTGCTATTGCGCCGTAATTTGCTGATTTATGGATTGGGCGGCATTCTAGTGCCTTTTGCTGGAATCAAGGTGATCGACATGGCGCTGACTGCTCTCCATCTTGTTTAGGAGCCTGGCATGAAATCCAACCTTCGTCCCGCGTTCGTATTGCTCACTACGCTGACGCTTGTTTGCGGCGTACTGTACCCGTTTGCGATCACCGGCATCGGGCAAATACTCTTTGCAGATAAGGTAACGGGCAGCCTGGTGTTGCGTGATGGCCAGCCTGTCGGGTCCATGCTGATCGGTCAAGCATTTTCATCCTCCGGCTATTTCTGGGGACGGCCTTCGGCCACCGGTCCGATGCCGAACAACGCCGCATCGTCGGGCGGCTCGAATCTCGGTCCAACCAATCCCGCGCAGATCGACGCGTTAAAAACACGTATTGACGCCTTGAGAACAGCCGATCCCGGCAATACCACACGGCTTCCAGTTGACCTGGTGACTGCCTCAGCCAGTGGCCTGGACCCGGAAATCAGTCTGGCCGCTGCTTACTATCAGGCGGGACGGATCGCGCGTGCGCGTCAACTGACTACTGAAGAAGTACGCGGCATGATTGATAAACGCGGCGAACCGCAGTATTTTGGCTTCTTCGGCGAACCACGCGTCAATGTACTGACACTGAATCTGGCACTCGACCAACGGCGTTAAGGGTCCGCCAGGCTGCTGCGCTAACGCGGCCTGCAATACTCGCTACCTGCCATTTCTTATAGATAAAATATCGCTAATCATGTGCCCAGTTGACAACCAGCGCTACCCTCCGCGCCCCGACCCGGACGCCCTGCTGGCGCAAGTACAGGCACAGGAGCGCCACGCATCCCGTGGAAAACTCCGCGTTTATTTTGGTGCTTCCGCAGGGGTCGGCAAAACTTATGCGATGCTGACCGCCGCACGGCAATTGCAGGCTGATGGCCATGACGTGGTGGTCGGGGTGGTCGAATCGCATGGCCGCAATGAAACCGCGTCACTCGTCAACGGGCTTGAGGTTCTACCACAAAAGGAAATCAGCTACCGCGGTAAAGCTATCACTGAATTCGATATCGATGCGGCGCTGGCGCGCCAGCCCGCGCTGATTCTAATAGATGAACTGGCGCATACCAATGCACCGGATTCGCGCCACCCCAAACGCTGGCAGGATGTCGAAGAGTTATTGGACGCAGGCATCGACGTATTCACAACGGTCAATGTGCAGCACCTGGAAAGTCTGAATGACGTCGTGGGCGGAATTACCGGTATTCGCATTGGAGAAACTTTGCCTGATACCGTGTTTGATGAAGCCAACGAAGTCGTGCTGGTGGATATTACAGCGGATGAGTTGCTCATGCGGCTCAAGGCCGGAAAAGTCTATCAGGCGCAACAGGCGGAGCGCGCGGCGCGTAATTTTTTTCGTAAAGGCAACCTGATCGCATTGCGCGAACTAGCGCTGCGCCGCACCGCAGATCGCGTAGAGGATGATGTGCAGGCTTACCGGATTGAAAAATCCATCAGCGCGGTATGGAAGACGGATTCAACCCTGCTTGCTTGCGTTGGACCCAGGATGGGAGGCGAGCATGTGATTCGAAGCACGGCACGGCTGGCCAGTCAATTGAATGCCAACTGGCACGCGATTTATGTTGAGACGC
This sequence comes from Nitrosospira sp. Nsp13, assembly GCF_900101945.1. Classification (NCBI taxonomy): domain Bacteria; kingdom Pseudomonadati; phylum Pseudomonadota; class Betaproteobacteria; order Nitrosomonadales; family Nitrosomonadaceae; genus Nitrosospira; species Nitrosospira sp. Nsp13. Next base: position 33,133 of record NZ_FMVD01000014.1, read on the forward strand.
CGCAATTACAGCATCTGCCGTCGGCACATCGCGAACGAATCCTGAAGATACTGAAGCTTGCGCAGGATAATGGCGCCACTACAGCGATACTGACCGGAAATGACATTGCGCTTGCGATCGTCGACTATGCGCAAAGTCATAATTTCTCAAATATCATAGTGGGACGTGGCCACCCTGCGTGGCCCTGGCGGACCGGATATCTAAAACGCATCGCTGCCTACGCACCGGACATGGATTTGATTGAAATCGGCCATGCAAATCCGGAAGAACCGCCGGTTTTGGAAAGATCGAACGAAGCAGCCCGACACACGGAAGGGAGAAAACTCTCTTCTTCAAAACACCGCCCCGCGCGCCAGTGGAGTTACTTCTGGGCAGCGGCGGCCAGCCTGGTAACAGCGCTTGCGGCCATGCCGTTGTCGCTCTATCTGGATTTGGCCAACATCGTCATGTTTTTTTTACTGACCGTGGTGCTGGTTGCCGTGCGATTAGGACGCGGACCTGCGGTGGCCGCCACGTTCGTGGGGATCATAGCGTTCGATTTCTTTTTTGTACCGCCGAGATTTTCGTTTGCTGTCAGTGACCTGCAGTACCTGGTGACATTTGCGATAATGCTTGCGGTGAGCTTGATCACTGGCCATCTTACCGCTGATTTGCGCTATCAGGCTCGTGTTGCATCGCATCGCGAATCCCGGTCGCGCGCCTTGTATGAATTTGCGCGCGAATTGTCCGGCGCATTGCAGACGGAGCAAATATTCGAGAGCACGCGCACCTTCATTCAGCGCACTTTTCGCGCACAGGCGACATTGCTATTACCAGATGAGGCGGGTCACTTACAACCGCCGCCCCTCGCGCCTGGTGAAGAATCAACCGCTTCACCCGTATCTGCGCTGGAACATCTATACAAGCTGGATATGGGTATCGCGCAATGGGCATTTGACCATGCGATATCCGCAGGTATCGGAACGGATACGCTTCCTGGCGGCAGCTTCTTCTATCTGCCGCTGGTCGCCCCCATGCGTACACGTGGCCTCCTGGCCATCCAGCCGGAGAACCGCCATTGGATGCTCATTCCCGAGCAACGGCGGCAGCTCGACACCTTTGCCACGCTGGCAGCGATTGCGCTGGAGCGGGTGCATTATATCGAAATCGCGCAGGGTGCGCTGATACGCATGGAATCCGAACGGCTGCGTAATTCCTTGCTCTCCGCGCTGTCGCACGACTTGCGCACGCCGCTGACGTCGCTTGTGGGGCTATCCGATTCGCTCGCGCGGTCCGCGCCGCTTGCTCCACCGCAGCGGGAACTTGCGGTCGCCTTGCGCGACGAAGCACTTCGAATGAATAATCTGGTGTCAAATCTGCTGGATATGGCGCACATTCAGAGTGGCGAAGTCAAACTCAATCTGCAATGGCAACCCTTCGAAGAAGTTGTCGGCAGCGCGCTGCGTGCCTGCCGCTCGCAGCTTATCCAACATCATATGCAAACCCGGCTCGCCCATGATTTGCCTCTTGTGCGCTTCGATGCCGTGCTGATCGAGCGAGTGCTGTGTAACCTCCTTGAAAATGCGAGCAAATACACGCCGCCCGATTCATGTTTCATTATTGCCGCCGAGGTGAAAGCGCGATTTCTGGAAGTGACTGTTTCCGATAATGGGCCTGGGCTACCTCGTGGCATGGAAGAGGCTATTTTCGAGAAATTCACCCGGGGTGAGCGAGAATCGGCTAAACCGGGCGTTGGTCTGGGACTTGCAATTTGCCGCGCCATCGTCGAGGCGCACGGCGGCACTATCCATGCCGAAACCGCATCGACTGGTGGAGCCTCTTTCATATTTACGCTTCCGCTCGGCACGCCTCCGGATATGCCCAAGATGGATGAAAGTGCTGTCAATCTCGTAAATGAGGGAGATACACCGGATGACGCTGCCCTAAGCCGGCCTGCGGAACTGTGAATCTAAAGGCGCGCCCATGAGTCAATCCGTACCCGTTGCGCTAATAATCGAAGATGAGCCGCAAATACGGCGTTTCGTGCGCATGGCGCTGGAGACGGAAGGATGGCAAGTCTTCGAATCAGAAACCATCCGGCGGGGGCTCATCGATGCGGGAACACGCAAACCGGACCTCGTTATCCTGGATCTCGGCCTGCCTGATGGTGACGGGGTCGATTTCATCCTGGACGTCAGGAAATGGTCATCGATTCCTATCATCGTTTTGTCGGCGCGCATCAATGAGCAGGATAAGATCAAAGCGCTTGATGCCGGGGCCGACGACTACCTCACCAAACCGTTCGGCGTCGGCGAACTTCTGGCGCGGGTACGCGCCATGCAACGGCGAAACCTCCAGCCTGGCGTTAGCGATCATGGGGTTTGCGAGTTTGGAGATGTCAGGATCGATCTCAAGGCGCGCCTCATAACCAAGGCTAATCAAGTAGTTCACTTAACGCCGCTAGAATATCGGCTGCTGACGATGCTGGTGAAAAATGCGGGGCGGGTGGTAACCAGCCCGCAACTCCTGCGCGCAGTCTGGGGACCGTCACACTCGGAAAGCGGTCACTATCTACGCATTTATATGGGGCATTTGAGGCAAAAACTCGAAGACGATCCCGCACAACCGAAATATCTTCAAACCGAAACCGCTGTGGGCTACCGATTACTGTTGTCTCTGGAATAGCGCCGTCGAGAGCACTTCCAAATTTGGATACCGTCGATCAAATAGTAAAGCGTAGCCCGGTGAATGCCCGATCAAGCCATTTTTATGATTTTTTTACGGTCGATGGTTGTTTATTTACTACGTTTTTATGCTGTTTCTTCTAGCATTTGATTCAGGCTCTACTGAGCTTGTTTGATAAGGAGAATCGCATGAAACGCATCAACATCGTAGTGAGCGCATCAGAAATGGCAGCGGTGCGTAAAGCCATTTTTTTCGCAGGCGCGAATAGACTGATAATTGTCCCGGTGTCAAATCGGACATGCATCGGCGAACTCGGCGACTGGTACTGCGGGACCGCCATTGCCAGGCGTGAAGATCATATGCGACTGGAGGTTACGTCCGATGACAATCGGTCTGACAGCATAATTTCCGCCATACTTTCGACCGCACATGCCGCGAAGATCGAGAATATATCGTCCGATATGCCTCACCATGACTAGCCTATGCTCTAAACCACCCGGCCAGCAAACATATGATCTCTCGCCAGCCTCGAATGAAGCTGCCTACAACGGATTTTATCCACACCGTTGCCCGATATGCGGAAAAGCGCACCAGGTCAATCTCGTGCGCCACAATATAGCCTACGGAAGGCCAATAACCTGTATTTTCACGTGTGAAATACAAAGAAGAAAAAAATGGAAATGGCATAAAAACAAAGTTCGGTAGTTCCGTAGGTCGGATTAGCGCGGCGTAAACCGACGCATCCCCGCTTTTGCCGACGTAAAACGGGAAAGCAGGCAATCCGCGAAGCGGGCAAAAAATGGGCGGCCACCGCAAGGCTTGAATTTTGCACCGGTTGGAAGGACTTAATCTCCCAGACATGCGAGGCGTAATATGTCGAAATCAGCAACAATCCAGTTCTCTCAACAAGTCAGGGATGAGAATGAATGCCACGGAACCGCTTCAATTGCCAAACGTCGAGAAATTCAGGGAAATCGTGCTTTGGCCGGTGCAGTTGCTGCCGCACCATGAAGACACACAGATTCAGAATCATTGGGAATGCCTGAGCGCGACAAGCACTGATTCGGTATGGAATGAAGTGGCGGACGAGTTCAGCGTCGATCCAGCCAATTTCAAAGAAAGGCATTACAAGGAATTTGTCACTTTCCTGCCCTTCGTGCAACGCTTTTTGTATGGCGAGGGCGGTGGCAGTGATGGCGATGGAAGGTTCGGGCGCTCGCCAATTCACGTATTTCGCCGCAATGAGTGAAATCGAAACGCTTGGCCGAGTTTCTCGAAGCGCTTTCCGACGAGCGGCTGACCAAGCGAGACAAGCCGAATACCCTGTTCACTACCTGGAAAAAGAACGGCGCGCTTCCCGGTAGGCATGACTCAAACCGAATCCCGCGGTTGAATAAGGTGAAATTTGTCCCCGGAAGAGGCCTACCCTAATCGTCTAATCGTGCGAAAAAGAACCCTCCTGATACATGCACGATTTTTACGAATTTTTTATAACAATTCGCTGGCTATTTACAATATTTTTATACTTTTTCTTCTAATATTCAGTTACTTATAGCTGATAAACGCGTTTCCCCGGTCAAACTTGCCGGAGGCGTAGAAGACAAAGATGAAAAGAATAGTGTTGGCCGCTTGTCTACTGACAACCCTACAAGCCAATGCACAAGTCAGTACCGGAATTTTCAACCGTTTCCTCTCACCATTCACCATTAGCGGCTACGCGGAAACTTACTATGGCGGTGATTTCAATAACCCGATCGGAGACACCAAGCCTTCGTTTCTCTTTAATTTCAATAAAAACAATGAAGCTTCAGTAAATTTGGCTTTCCTGAAAGGATCGTATAACACAAACAAAATCAGGGGCAACCTTGCGTTAGCGACGGGTACCTATATGAATGCCAACTATGCGGCCGAGCCTGGCATATTGGGAAATTTCTACGAAGGTAATGTGGGTGTAAAGCTGTCAGGAGAAAATAATCTGTGGCTGGATGCCGGTGTCTTCGCTTCACACATCGGTCTTGAAAGCGCGGTGGGTAAAGATAATTGGACATTAACCCGGAGTATGGGTGCAGAGAATACCCCCTATTTTGAATCAGGCGCTAAGATCAGTTACACATCAAAGAATGAAAAATGGTTTTTTAGTGCATTAGCTCTAAACGGTTGGCAACACATTAAACCAGTGGAAGGGAATACTGTTCCCGCATTTGGTACCCAGATTACTTATAAACCTTCCTCAAAAATAACATTGAATAGCAGCACATTTATCGGTAGCGACAAACCTGACAGCACCAGGCAGATGCGTTACTTTCATAATTTCTATGGCATTTTTAGCGTGACTGAGGCACTTTCTGCCGCGATAAATTTTGATATTGGTATTGAACAACGAAACAAGAATTCTTCAACCATGAATACATGGTTCAACCCGACGATTATTCTGAGATACACGCCCACAGCAAAAACCGCTATTGCAGTCAGATTGGAATACTACGATGACAGACACGGCGTAATCATCGCATCCGGCACACCTAATGGTTTTAAAACATGGGGGTTTTCAGCCAATTTTGATTACCACATCACCAGCAATTTATTGTGGCGGGTTGAGGCAAGAACATTGAGCAGTAAAGACAATATTTTTACCAATCGGGATGGTACCGCCACCGACAATAACACGCTTATCACAACGTCATTAGCTGTCAATTTCTGATGCAATTATTTGCTCACAGACCAGCAACTCATTGTTATGGTAGGTAGATATCCGAAATTCTTACCCAATAGGTTCAGGGCGCTGAATCCGTTTGCGTGAACAGAGTCAATTTTGCAAACAAGACCTCCGGAACGCCTGCCGTATCTGCTCTGCTCTCGGCCGGTCCGGTGACGGCAATCACAAACGATGCTCGGAATTCATTGTAAAAACGTATAAAATAGGCGGTTTTTTTGCTATCTTTTTCAGGAAGCGAGCTTTGATCACCACTGCCAATATCACCATGCAATTCGGGGCCAAGCCCCTGTTTGAAAATGTCTCCGTCAAATTCGGCGACGGCAACCGCTATGGCCTGATCGGAGCCAACGGCTCCGGCAAATCCACCTTCATGAAAATCCTCGGCGGCGATCTTGAACCCACTTCGGGCAATGTCAGTGTTGACGCCGGTGAGCGGGTGGGCAAATTGCGTCAGGATCAGTTCGCCTTCGAGAATTGCCCGGTAATCGATACCGTCATGATGGGGCATGAAGAGCTGTGGCGCGTGAAGGAGGAACGCGACGCGATCTATGCCAATCCTGACGCCAGCGAAGACGACTATATGCACGCCGCCGAACTTGAAGCGCGCTTCGCCGAGCTGGATGGCTATTCCGCCGAAGCGCGGGCCGGGGAATTGCTGCTGGGCGTGGATATTCCGCTGTCACAGCATACCGGGCTGATGAGCGCCATAGCGCCTGGATTCAAGCTGCGTGTGCTGCTGGCGCAGGCGCTATTTGCGAATCCCGAAATTCTGCTGCTGGACGAACCCACCAATAATCTGGACATCAATACTATCCGCTGGCTTGAAGATGTCATCAACGCCAGCAGGAGTACCATCGTCATCATTTCACACGATCGCCATTTTCTGAACAGTGTCTGTACTCACATGGCGGATCTGGATTACGGGGAAATCCGTATTTACCCCGGCAATTACGACGACTACATGACTGCGTCCACCCAGGTACGAGAGCGCATGCTGGCCGACAATGCCAAGAAGAAGACCCAGATCGCGGAATTGCAGTCGTTTGTCAGCCGTTTTTCCGCCAATGCCTCCAAAGCACGGCAAGCCACCAGCCGCGCACGCCAGATCGAGAAAATAAAGCTGGAGGACGTAAAACCATCCAGCCGCCAGTACCCCTATATTCGCTTTGAGATGGATGAGCGGGAAAAACTGCATCGCCTGGCGGTATCGGTGCAAAGTATCACCAAGCAATTTGCCGGCATGGAAAAACCGCTCCTGAAAAAATTCAGCCTCAATGTCGAAGCAGGCGAGAAAATCGCCATCATCGGTCCCAACGGTATCGGTAAGACCACGCTGCTGCGATGTCTAGCCAACGATCTGCCACCCGATGCAGGAGAAGTAAAATGGGCGGAAAAAGCACGCCCCGGTTATTTTGCACAAGATCACGCGAGTGATTTTGAAGCAGATATGCCGCTCACCGACTGGATGACCCAGTGGCGACGCGAGCACGACGACGATCAGACGATACGCAGCGTTCTCGGCAGGCTGCTATTCTCCGGCGATGAAGTAAAAAAACCGGTTAAAGTAATCTCCGGCGGCGAGGAAGGGCGCATGCTGTTCGGCAAGCTCATGCTACAAAAGAACAATGTATTACTTATGGACGAACCGACCAACCATCTCGACATGGAATCCATTGAATCCCTGAATGGCGCACTGGAAAAATACACGGGGACGCTGATTTTCGTTTCTCATGATCGGGAGTTTGTATCCTCACTGGCCACACGCATCGTCGAAATGAGGCCTGATGGAATCAGCGATTTCAAGGGCAGCTATGAAGACTATCTGCTGGGTCAAGGGGTGGTATGAGTCATTTCTCCTAATTATCCCACGAGAAAATACGATGAATCTCGTCATTCCAGGCTTGACCTGGAATCCAGCCTAAGCCGGCAATGACGTGCTTTGAATACCACTGGATACCGGCTTCCGCCGGTATGACATTTTACTTTCCGCCATTCCCGCGATAGCGGAACTCCATCTGTTTGCTTTGTACCGTTTACTCATCGAATCAACAGCCGGCGGCAATCAGAGCCGCACGATAGCGCTCCCAGTCAAAACAAGGTCCCGGATCGGTTTTGCGGCCCGGCGAAATGTCTGAATGCCCGGCGATGCCGGTGATAGGATAGGCCTTTTGCAACGCCAGCGTGAGCGCTACCAGCGCCTCATACTGGCTGACGGTAAACGGCGTGGCATCACTGCCTTCGAGTTCTATGCCGATTGAGAAATCGTTACAGCGAGCCCTGCCTTGCCAACTAGATACTCCCGCATGCCAGGCACGCTTTTCGCAGGGAACAAACTGGATGAGCTCACCATCCCGGCGGATGAGAAAATGGGTGGAAACCTTGAGGTCGCGCAGAGTCTGGTAGTAGGGATGCGCTTCGGGATCAAGCCTGTTGGTGAATAGCTCAATGACACCGTCACCGCCGAATTCCTCCGGTGGCAGGCTGATATTATGGATCACCAGCAAATCGATCGCACATCCGGCCGGACGCTCGTCGCAATTAAGTGAAGGAATGAAGCGTACACCGTCCAGGCAGCCCGTTTCGTCAATTTGTAGGGGGCTGGCCTTCACACGCTGCCGGGGTCCACGTTACCTGAATCGCCGTATATTCGGAAGCGTTGAAATCTATCGCTGCAGGTGTAAATGACGATGCTCATCACTACAGAAAAACTTGTCTTCGGAGAGAATGCTTTCGCTTTTCGGCAAATGCACACCGCAATGAGTGCAGCGCACCATATCTTCACTCTCGATAGATGGTGACTCTTTTTGAGCCTCTTCCTGCCGCTTTTTTAATCCGCGCCGATAGCTTCGTATTGCCCAGAAAACGAGCACGGCGATAAGGACGAAGAACAGTAGTCTACCCAACGCGTCTCCGTTACCGTATCAAAATTGGTCGGGGTGAGAGGATTCGAACCTCCGACTCCTGCGTCCCGAACGCAGTACTCTACCAGGCTGAGCTACACCCCGAATTATTTAATCAGCGACTTACGTATATTATTAATAGCACGCAACATTTCCAACAATTACATCCACCAGGTGCGTGGGCAGCAATTGTACGCAGGAAGGGGCATCCGGGCAATCCAAAATTATTCCAGAAGCCTCTCGCGAACCTTGAACTTTAGTCGCAAGCCCGATCGCCGGTCCTGGCGCCGAAAACTGTCTGTCTAATAATTTCTCGCCACCGCAAAGGTGGTCAGCTGTAACAGACACTCCTTGTAATCAGAATCCTGGATTGATGAAATCGTTGCGGATGCCGTGTCAGATTCGGCTTGTGCCCGCTGCCGCGTGTAAGCCAGTGCTCCAGTCTGCTGGATAACTTCCAAAACCGGTCCGAAGCCGCCCTCTCCGCCCTGCTCAATCGCATTACGTATGATAGTGGCCTGTTCACTTGATCCTGTTCTCATTGCATAAATCAATGGTAGCGTAGGCTTGCCTTCGGCCAGATCGTCACCCAGATTCTTGCCCGTTTCCTGATAATCCCCGGAATAATCCAGCATGTCATCGGTCAACTGAAAGGCTGTACCCAGATGCATTCCATAAGCAGCCATCGCTTCTTCCTCTGCCGGTGTGGCATTGCCAAGAATCGCCCCCAACCGGGTCGCCGCCTCAAATAGTTTGGCGGTCTTATATCGAATCACCCGCAGGTAGTTTTCCTCATCAACGTTGGGATCGCGGCAATTGAGCAACTGCAACACCTCACCTTCGGCAATCGTATTGGTGGCATCGGCTAATACCTGCATGACACGCATGTTGTCCACTTCCACCATCATCTGGAATGCGCGGGAGTATAGAAAATCCCCGACCAGCACGCTGGCGGCGTTACCGAACAAGGCATTGGCGGTAGCTTTACTGCGCCGTAATTCCGATGCATCAACGACATCGTCATGCAGCAGGGTCGCGGTATGAATGAATTCCACGACTGCCGCAAGATTGAAATGATACCTGCCGGAATAACCGAATGCACCCGCGGCAAGAATCACCAGTGCCGGCCGCAGGCGCTTCCCGCCACTGTTGATGATATATTCGCTTACCTGCCGGATAAGTCCCACATCGGAATAGAGTTTGTCGCGGATAACCGCGTCCACCGCATCCATGTCCTGGGCGATAAGATTTCTGATACGTTCAATAGACACAGGGGTTCCCGCAAAAAAGGTGCCATGGTAGAAACGTCACGGCCAACGTGTCAAGCTCGACAATTCGGCTAGCCGCATATTTTGACACAAAACTCATTCGCAACAGGCCTTTGACCTTGGAGGGGCCGGTATGTATAATGCGCGTTTAATTCTTTCGGGGCATCCCGAGAGAGCAATGACTGGAGTCGAACATGTACGCGATCATAAAAACCGGCGGAAAACAATACCGCGTTGAAGCCGGACTAAAACTTAAAATAGAACAGATACCGGCGGATATTGGCAGCGAGCTGTCGATTGACCAGGTATTGATGATTTCCGACGGCGACAATGTCTCGATGGGCAAACCGCTGCTCAGCGGCGCTTCGGTTAAGGCGACTGTACTGAACCAGGGCAGACACGACAAGGTGCGTATTTTCAAGATGCGGCGACGGAAGCATTATCAGAAACATCAGGGACATCGGCAGAATTATACTGAAATCCAGATCACTGGCATTTCAGCATAGGGAGAGTTTACCATGGCACATAAAAAAGCAGGTGGCAGTTCCAGAAATGGTCGTGATTCGAATTCCAAACGTCTGGGTGTAAAGAGCTACGGCGGCGAATTGATCCCGGCCGGCAGTATCATTATTCGTCAGCGCGGCACGCAGGTCCATGCCGGCGACAATGTGGGCATGGGTAAAGATCACACCCTGTTCGCCAAGATTACCGGCACAGTAAACTTCCGCACTAAAGGCGCAACGCAACGCAAAACCGTAAGCATCATACCGGCCTAACCATAACCAGCGCGAAAAAGCCCTGTCAGCCCGGCAGGGCTTTTTCATTTTAAGCCTGCATATTTATGCATGAAAATCCGGCTGGAAAAATTATCTTATGAAATTCATAGACGAAGCAATAATCCAGGTGGTTGCCGGGAAGGGAGGCGATGGCGTCGCCAGCTTCCGCCGGGAGAAATTCATTCCAAAAGGCGGCCCCTCAGGGGGCGACGGCGGGCATGGCGGCAGTATTTACGCCATTGCTGACCGCAACATCAATACCTTGGTGGATTATCGCTTTGCCCGTTTGCATCGTGCCAAAAAAGGAGAGAATGGTCGCGGCTCCGACTGCTATGGCAAGGGCGCTGACGACATTGTATTGCGCATGCCGGTAGGTACGGTCATCACCAATGCCGCGACGGGAGATGCCATCGCGGACCTGGAGCACCATGAAAAAAAGGTGCTGCTGGCCAAGGGTGGTGTGGGCGGGCTTGGTAACCTGCATTTCAAGTCCAGCACCAATCGTGCGCCTCGCCAATTTACCCTTGGTGACCCGGGGGAGGAATTCGAGCTTAAACTGGAACTCAAGGTGCTGGCGGACGTGGGGCTCCTGGGCATGCCCAATGCCGGCAAATCAACGCTGATCCGCGCGGTCTCCGCTGCCCGCCCGAAGGTCGCGGATTATCCTTTCACCACGATGCACCCTAACCTTGGGATGGTACGCGTCGATCAAAATCGCAGTTTCGTGATGGCGGATATACCCGGTCTGATAGAGGGCGCGGCAGAGGGTGCCGGACTGGGCCATCGCTTTCTCAAGCATCTCACGCGCACCCGTCTGTTGCTCCATATCGTGGATATGGCCCCGCTGGATGAGAGCATTGATCCCGTACGCGAAGCCAAAGCCATCGTCAAGGAGCTCGGAAAATACGATGAATCGCTCTACCAGAAGCCGCGGTGGCTGGTACTGAATAAAACCGATCTGCTACCCGAAGATGAACGCGAAAAGATTTGCAAGAAATTCATTCGCAGTCTGAGCTGGAAAGGAAAAAGCTTCACCATCTCAGCGCTGTCCGGCGAAGGCTGCAAAGCCCTCACCTACGCTATCATGGAGCATCTGGAGCAGGAATCAGTAACCGGAAACCAGGAGCCAATCACGTGATGGGTGAAAGGCTGATTTACTAAGTCCTGAAGAATCGATACATTGAAATGTGCCATCCGCTTCCTCAATCGATCTTTCCAAGCATTTTCTTTCGTACCCAGCGCTTCTTCTGCCAGATAATCACACCGGTAACGGAGAGCGTTGCTACCAGCAGCCCCATCACGGAAATAAAAATACGGCCGGGCAGACCGAGGATACGGCCGGAATGCAAGGGGAACTGGGCTTGCATAAAGATGTCTCCGGCACTGCCGGTGCCTGGTATATTGACCCCGGCAGGCGATCCATTCCTGCCGTCGAAATACAGGGATGGATTGCCCAGGCCAATATCTCCATGCTCGTGCCCCGGCTCGAAGAAAGTCACGCCATAGATACCAAACTCGGGTACGTAAAATATTCCGCCTGGTGGGGCGTCCCAACCAAGCCTTTTAGCTTCCTCGGTAGCGAGCTGGATGATAGCGTGGCGGTTAACCACCGGTTCAATAGGCTGGTCAGGTGGATTGGGCGTACCCGTGAAGGGGCTTGGGGTCAGCGTCGAGAATAGCGATACCAGCGGCCTCATCACCTCCTGATTGAGATTCATGGACGTTGCGGTGACGGCCAGAAGCAGCAAGAATCCCCACACCCACACCCCGCCGGAACGGTGCATGTCAAAATTGAGTTTGGAGCGGCCCTGCCGCCACCGGAAAATGAAAGACTTACGCCATGCGCTCGCCTTGGGGAACGAAATCCATAACGCAATGCAGCAGTCGAGAGCCCAGACAATGGCAAGGATCCCCATGAACAGGACACCAAACTCGATCCCAAACCCATCGGGGATATGCATGCTGTAGTGCAACTTATACAGGAATGGGAGTAAATTTTCACGGCTGAGCGAGACCTCTCCCCACATCCGTTTTCCTCGTATTTCCCCGCTCACGGGATCGAGCGCAACCTGATTGAAATCCAGTTCGAACGCCTTGCCGGACGCTGGATCAAGACGCGGGCCGACGCCCACCCCCAGGTTGTGTCCAGACTCCACCGCGAGCGGAACCCAGGTGATCATCAACCGGTGATCGGCTGCTTCCAGTTTCTCGGCAATCAGCAATGAAGGGAGCGGCTTTCCCAACCCGCGCGCTTCGAATAGTTGCGGGTTAAGCCACTCATCCAGCTCATGATCCCATGAGATTATTGCACCGGTAAGACCGGAAATGAACAAGAATACGGCCAGAAAAAGACCGGCCCAACGGTGCATCAGGACAAGAAAACTACGCCCGATCGACAGTTTGGCAGCGCGTTGTTTTTCGAATTGCTCGATTACATTGGACATTGCAACGCAATACTCCGCTTCATGGCATCAAACCGCATTGCTACAGGCTACCGATGGTGTTGCGGACGCCAGACTGTCCTTGTCCTTCATCGCCGCCTGGCTATTAAGGGTCAGGCAACCGCTCTCCATGCGTATCAGACGATCGGCAAGGTGGAAGTAGCGATCATCGTGCGAGATTACCAGTACCGCCTTACCCATGGCACGTAACTCGGGAAGCACCTCACGATAAAATACTTCCTTGAATACCGGGTCCTGATCCGCCGCCCATTCGTCAAACATAAAGAAGGGCCGGTTCTCCAGATAAGCCACCACTAGCGCCAGGCGCTTGCGCTGTCCTTGTGACAGCTCAAGCGTAGTAAAGGCGCCATCCTTGACCTTTACCTTGTTTTGCAAATGTAGTTTGGCCAGAAGCCGGTTGCCTTCATTGTCCAGATCGACGCCCCCCGTTTCGAGCAGGCGATCGAAAAGATGAAAATCGGAAAAGATTGTCGAAAATAGCTGCCGGTAGTGATCGCGATTTGTCTCGTCCACCACGGTGCCGTTGAAGATTATCTGCCCCTCTTCCGGTGGGTAGAGCCCGACCAGCAATTTGGCTAAGGTTGTCTTGCCACTGCCATTACCGCCGACCAGAAAGGTGATCTGTCCCGGACAAAACTCCAGATCTATCGGACCCATGGTAAACAATTCGTCGCTTTGTTCATGATAGTAACGATGCAATACGCCTTGAAGCTTAATGGATTGCAATGACGGTGGAGAAAGTCCATCTGTCTGCTCTTCCGACGCTGCCATAGTGCGTGTAATCTCGTCAATCCGATCCGCGGACACCTGTGCCAGGTTAGCTCGCGGAATATTCAACAGGAGTGCTTCGAGCGGTCCCACCATATAAACAAACACCAGTGCGAAGCCCGTCATGATTAACGCCCGGTCAGGCACGTCACCCACCAGCACGAACAATACCATGCCGATAAAAGCATAGATCAGGAAATTACCCCAGCTTGCTGAACCAATAAACAGCGACATGCCAAAAGTCCGTTCATGGCGGACGATCTCAATCGATTTCCCTAGCACGTTATCATAAAATGCAACCCGTTTATCACGATTCAGACGTAACTCCTTGGCCCCATCGGTTAGGGAGCGAAAATAGGCAAACAGCCTGTCCTGCTCCTGAGCGGCAGTATCTAAATGCCGTATCGCACGCAAATGGGCAAGATGGTAGCCCAGCGAGCCGAACCCGATAACAATAACCGCGAGCAAGAAGACTTGCCAGGAAAGCAGCGCCATATAAATCAGACATCCAGCCACGATGACTGCATTGGTCAGGATTATCGGGAAACTCACAAAAAATTCAGCAACATGCGTGCAATGCTCGGATAACGCCGATTGTACGCGTGCGGCGCCGATCAACTCAAGATGCCGGTAATCGGAAGCTATCACGCGCTTCGCGATAAAGCTGCGCAATTCAGCGTGGGCGCGCTGCCCCAAGCGCTCAAATAAAATATTCGCAACCATATAGCTCAGCATGACCGCAACTGCGGTTCCCCCAAAAATCAGTGCCATTTCCATGCGATCCGGTGCTTCGGCCGTAAGCGCGGAACTGATCTGCGCCAACAGGAATACACTGCAAGCACCATGCACTACGCTTGCAATCGATGCACCTATTAGTAATCTTTTTGATTGGCTGATGAGATACTTAAGCACGGCTGTCTCGTAATAAAGATGAATATGAAGGTGACGAATGATCACCATGAATATTTACTGCTAAGAGCACAATGTCGTAATAGTTCCTTTTGCAAAGCGCGCTGGTTTCATGGTGTCGCGCCCAGCAATTTTCTCTCCTGCTGCTCAGACTGCAGCTTCGTTTCCTCTCCCTTCGCCTTCGACCGTCATTCTTGTGAATCTATAAGCACGAAACCGCCGGAGCGATGAATCCGGCATGTGCCGGCAACGCCAATCCAGTAGGTTCCGAATGAGATTCTTAGTTAAATCCAATCGATATTCATTACGTTCAAAAAGTTATTAAATAATAACGTTTCTCATTCGTCTTTCTCCACTATAGGGATCATTTGCCTCAAACTAAGTTCTGCCAGGAGTTCATTGATGGGTATACAGCATGAGCAAATTCAGGAGCCATCCGCTCATGTGACACCATTGAAATCCCGCCCTGATGGAACCCTCTATGTTGCAACGCTTTATGGCAATACGCTGCTGTTGCAGACCGTTGATGGAGAAGAAAATCCATCAAGGTGGAAACTGACCCAGCAATCTGGCCAATTAAAGCTGGAATGGACCGATACTCATTCTGGCATGCCGGATACGGCCGAATTGCTGGCAGCGCTCGAAGCCTCCTTTACCCGTTATCCCAATCAACATCAGTTGAACCTCGTGGCACCCGTTGGGCAGGCCGACGAATTACTTCAATCCGGGGTTTTACTCAGAAACGGGAACAATCACCCAATTGCCTATAGTGAGCTTTTCTGGCAGCAAGCCAGAATCTGGCTCCCTTCACCTCAGCCATACGCCTTTCCCTCATCTTACGTCTTCAGCCAGGGCCGTCGCCACCCATTGAGACCACCTAAACCGGCCGGTATCGTTTATCAACGGCACATTCCATGGCTTGACCGCACGCTTTCCTTCCGGGCCGTGAATATCGAATACGATCTGGAACGCTTCAATCGCTGGATGAATGATCCGGTGGTAGCACACTCATGGGGAGAACAAGGTGACCTTGCCAAACACCAGACCTATCTGGAAGGCATCGCTGCCGATCCGCATACCATCGGGCTTGTTGGTTGTTTTGACGACGAAGCATTTGGTTATTTTGAAGTTTACTGGGCGAAGGAAGATCGGATTGCTCCCTTCTACGATGCGGACGATTTTGACCGCGGCTGGCATGTACTGATCGGAGAACCCCACTTTCGGGGCAAGCCTTTTGTTACCGCATGGATGCCATCCCTTTCCCATTACCTGTTTCTCGATGATTGCAGAACGCGGCGCATAGTCATTGAACCTCGTTCGGATAATTACAAGATGATTCGCAATCTAGTCAAATGTGGCTACGCCAATCTCAAGGAGTTCGACTTCCCTCACAAACGCGCCATGCTCAGCATGCTGTTGCGGGAGCGCTTCTTTGTTGAACAATTGTGGGTTCCCCGCGATGCCGTAGCAATGTCAATCTCCGCCACTCCGCTCTGAGGATATCGCCATGCAAATTCATGACCTGATCGGTATTGGCTTCGGCCCATCCAATATTGCGCTTGCCATTACCCTGGAGGAAAAAAAACAGCATGGGTTCAATGTAGACGCGTTCTTTATCGAAAAGCAGCCGGGTTTCGCCTGGCACGCCAACATGATGCTGGATAACACGCATATGCAGATTTCCTTCCTGAAGGATCTGGCGACCATGCGAAATCCTTCAAGTTATTTCACTTTTATCAATTACCTGCATCAGAAGCAAAGGCTGCAAGACTTTATCAACCTGAAAACTTTTTTTCCAAGCCGACACGAGTTTAACGACTACCTGGCCTGGGCCGCGTCGCATTTCAATGATCGCTGTGCGTATGGCGAAGAAGTTTTGGAAGTCCTCCCCGAAAAACGAAATGACGAAGTCGCACTCCTGCGCGTGCGCTCGCGTGATTCGGACGGCGCGATTCATGAACGGCTCACCCGCAATCTTATCGTTGGTGTCGGCGGCATGCCCAGCATTCCCGAGTGCTTCCTGTCTTTAAAAGGCGATCCACGCGTGTTTCATTCGAGCGCATACCTTCGTGAGATCGCACAGCATGGCAGTGCCAAAAAGATAGCGGTCGTAGGAGCAGGTCAAAGCGCCGCGGAAATTTTCATGGATTTACACAATCGCCCCGGCGCTCCACATGTCGACCTGATCATGCGCGCTCGTGCAATCAAACCGTCGGATGACAGTCCCTTCGTCAACGAAATTTTTAATGCCGATTTCACTGAGTTCGTTTTCAGCCGCTCCGATGAGGATCGCGTCGCACTCCTCGACGAGTTCTGGCACACCAATTACGCAGCACCCGATCTCGTTCTGATAGAACAAATTTTCAATGTTTTCTATCAGCAAAGAGTCACGGGCAATGAGCGCCACCACTTCCTGCGTCGTCACGAAGTGGTCAGCGCCAATCTTTTGCCGGAAGGCATTCAATTGGTTCTGCGGGATCTGAATGCCGGTCGCGAGCATGTTACCACCTATGACGCGATCGTACTTGCCACTGGCTATAACCGGGACCACCACAAATCGCTATTGAAACCACTTTCGCCTTATATGGGCGAGTTCGCGGTCGACCGTCAATATTGCTTGCAGAGTACACCAAACTTTCGGCCCGCCATTTTCCTGCAAGGTGCCTGCGAATCGAGCCACGGTTTGAGCGATACCCTACTTTCGGTCACTGCGGTTCGCACGGATGAGATAGGACAAGCATTGCTGGGCGTAGTCAATCAGCCCGGAGCAACGCAAGCAGATAATCCAATACGGGCGGTTGCCGGCCGGTAAATTTTTTATTTCTTTAGTTTAATGCAGTCAATTCCACACTTTTTTTAACCACGAGCAACTACAACTATGAAAGCCTACACAAAAACCAACATAGGGCTGAAACACCTGAAACACACTGTAATTTCACGTGCCCTGCAGTACACATTCCTGGCTTTATCCGTCACCGGTTATGCCCATGCGCAACAGGCTGGCACCGAATCGGCCAAACCGGACACGAAGGGAAAGCCAGTCGCCCCGAGTGTACTCGATGCACAGGAAAACAATCCCAAACCCGCGGACGCTGGAGGGGCGGCGGTGCTGCCGACGGTGGTGGTCAAGGATACAGGACACATTCCTGGCTATGTGACCACTCGCACGCTGAGCGCGACAAAAACCGACACACCGATTATCGAAGTACCGCAGTCCATTTCCGTCATCAATCGCAATGAGATGGATATGCGCGCCGTGAACCTCAATATCACTGAAGCGCTGCGCTATGTGCCGGGAGTCGTGGCCGATCAATTTGGCTTTAGTGGACAAGGCTTCGAGTATCTGGGCATGCGCGGCTTCAATGTTCAAACTACTGCGAATTTTCGGGATAATTTGAACCAGGCAGCGACGGGGGTTTTTTTCGGTGCTTTTATTACCGACCCGTATGCGCTTGAGCGGATAGACGTATTGCGCGGCCCCTCCTCAGTCATGTTCGGCCGCGGCGATGCGGGGGGGATCGTGAATCGCGTCACCAAGCTTCCCACGGCTACCCCGATCCGCGAATTCGAAATCCAGTATGGCAATTTCGATCGCAAGCGGGTCTCCGCCGATTTTGGATTGGCCAATGCGGATGGCACGCTCATGTTCCGCCTTGTCACTTCAGCCCTTGACCAGGACACTCAGGTCCGCTTTCCCAATACCAATGGAGACCGCGCCGGAATCAGGCGTTTTTATATTGCTCCGTCGCTGACATGGCGCCCCAGCGACAGGACATCCATTACGCTTTTTGGTGATATCCTGAACAACCGCGCTGGTGCCGGGGCATTTTATCCAGCAGCACCCGTAGGGGATCCATTCGGGAGCTTTAGCAACACTCCTACCAATGCGGTGCAGGGAGATCCCGGGTTTAGCCGGTACTCCACAAACCAGGCTTCGTTCAGCTATAAACTTGAACATCACTTCAACCAGACCTGGACCATACGGCAGAATTTTCGTTACCAGAGCCAGAGCGGCAATTTTAGGGATTTAACCTCGATCGGATATCTCCCGGATGATTTCAGCGGTCTTCTGCTACGCTCGGCGCTTTCAACCACAGAAAAAATTAATCAGACTGTCCTGGATACGCACCTGCAAGGCAAATTAAGCACCGGGCCGGTAAATCATACGGTGCTGGTTGGAATCGACTGGAACCGCATGAATTCCACAGCCTTGAAATTTACGGGAGATGCGCCGAGCCTGAATGTATTCAATCCCGTATATTTCCAGCCGGTACCGACACCCACTGATCTGAATACCGATGCGAAGCAAAGGCTCGACCAAGTCGGCTTCTACATACAAGATCAGATCAAATATGAAAAATGGGTTCTCACCCTGAGCGGCCGTCATGACAGGGTGTCTAACAACACTGCAGGCGTATTTCCATTTCTCGCCGACTTAGGTGAAAACCCTGTACAAAATTTCCAAAATAGAGATTCCGCCTATACGGGCAGAGCCGGCCTGACATATCTTTTTTCCAACGGAATCGCGCCCTATGCGAGTTACTCGCAATCGTTCCTGCCGCAAGCTGGACTAGCCGACGGCGCACCATTCGATCCTACCCGCGCTTCCCAGTACGAAGTGGGGATCAAATACCAGCCGGTGGGCACCAGAAACCTGTTTACAGTGGCGCTGTTCGAACTGACGAAAACCAATGTTCTTACTGCCAATCCGAATGTGTCTTCGTTTGCTAATCAATTTATACAAGTAGGGGAAATTCGTTCTCGCGGCGCGGAAGTGGAAGCACGGGCGGAAATTTTCCGAGGAATGAATTTAATCGGGGCTTTCACCTATAACGACGTCAAGGTGCTTGATGGTGCCGATGGTACTGTAGGCAAGATGCCGATTCGGGTCCCCAATACGACCACCTCAGGCTGGCTCGATTACAACTTCGATGCATTGAATATAAGCTGGCTGAAGGGTTTCGGTATTGGAGGCGGAGTTCGCTACGTGGGCAGGGTGTTTAACGATGAGGAGAATACCAGCACCACGCGATCGTTCACCCTCTTCGATGCGGTTGTCCGCTATGACCACGGCCCTTGGCGTTTCTTCATCAATGCGAACAATATATTCAATGAAAAATACTATTCGGCAAGTGCTGGCGGAAATTTTTTCCGGGGCACGGAACGAGTGGTTATTGGCACACTTAAGCTTAATTTTTAACCAATTACCCTCATAAGTCGAGATATATACGATGCCGCTTGACCCGGATCTTGCCGCGTTTCTCGAACTGGTCGAGGCTGGCATCGCCAATGGTGCGCAACCGCTGCACGAACTGTCATCTGCACAAGCGCGTGCCCAGTACGATAACTCCACGCTGGCACTTGATGCCGAAGGAATGGATGTCGCCAGCGCAAAATCCATTGTGATCCCATGCCGGGATGGCAATCAGATCGACGCGCGGCTTTATATACCTGCTATCCCGGCCCATGATGGGACATTGTTACCTGCGCTGCTCTATTTTCATGGCGGCGGGTACTGTGTTGGCGGCCTGGATTCACACGATTCCCTCTGTCGTGCGTTGTCCGCACTCACCCCCTGCTGCGTACTGAGCGTTGCATACCGGCTTGCCCCCGAGCATAAATTTCCCACGGCTGTTGACGATGCCCAGGACGCCTATCTATGGCTGCTTTCGAATGGGTCCACGTGCGGAATAGATACCCAGCGTATCGCAGTGGGTGGCGATAGCGCGGGGGGAACGCTGGCAACGGGGTTGACGATCGCTGCGCGTGACGAAGGATGGCTGCAGCCCGTATTACAAGTACTTCTTTATCCTTGCACCAGTGCCTGGCAGGACACCGGATCGCACAGCCGCCTGGCCCAGGGATATCTGCTTGAAGCTCTGACGCTACAATGGATGTTCAGCAATTACCTGCGCAACGCCGAGGATCGTACGGATTGGCGTTTTGCGCCCCTTGAAGTGGTTGACCTAAGCAGGCTTGCCCCCGCATTTATCGCATTGGCCGAATATGATCCGTTGGTGGACGAAGGCGTCGCATATGCGGATAGACTGAAGGCGGCAGGCGTTTCCACTCAGCTCAAGGTCTATGAAGGAATGACTCACGATTTTGCCCGTCTCGGAAATATCGTGAACGAAGCCGAACTGGTACGAAAGGATATATCGCAGGCGCTTGCGAAAGCATTTTCTTCCCAACTTCCTGAAGGGGAAAACTGAACGCTTCTTTCCAGTTTTCTGTGAAACTTGAAAGGGCTACTTGGCATGATTTAGCCAGCCACCCTGCTCTCCGTAGCCAAGGGCGGAATCGCTGCCAGCGCAGATACTATCCCCAGTAACAGAGCTTCCTCCCGCACGATGGCAAAATGGTCAGCTTCGAGTTCGATGGAAAGCAACTTATCTTGATCTATCTGCGAAGCAAGCGCATCCCGGTCCGGCAATGGACGTTCGGCCGCCCACCAGCATGTTGGCCGGCCTTGCAAAGCAGTCAATGCGGAAGATTGTAGCGACAGCGCTTTCAATTGACGCGCGACGGCAAAGGTATGCGCCAATTCTTCTTTTCCCATGTCAGTATAGCCTCCTATTGCTTGATCGCCTTCTGTACGCCCTCTCATCCTTTCGGTTAGAAAAAGTTTTTCCAGCAAGCTGGAAACTGCCTGTGCTTCCGTCATTTCGCCACCGGATGAATCGGTGTCCATCTCGCTTAACGTCATGCCTGGGATAACCACAGAGATGAAATCGGAGAAATCCTGGCGCCAGTTATCGGGCTGGGGTTGCTCGATGCCCGGAATAAAGGGATCAATCAGGCCGAGAAATGCTACCATTTGCGCATCTGCCTCCAGGAATGCAGCGATCATGGCTGCCAGCGTGCCGCCCAGAGACCAGCCAGTCAAATGATATGGCCCTTGCGGCTGGATGCGACGGATCATCTGACAATAGTCTGCCGCCATTTTTTCAAGCGAACTATCCTGGTGTTGAGGATCCGTCAGCATGCGGCAAGGAAGACCGTATACTGTCCGTTCACCCTGAAGCAAGCGTGCCAGAGGCTGATAGTCGAATACCGTGCCCAGTCCCGCGTGAATGCAGAATAGTGGCGCTGCCTCTTCGCACGGCTGATTGAGTGCCAGCAGCGGCTGGACGTCTTGCGGAGCCAGTATATCCAGCCCGAGTAAACCCGCGATGGTGGGACGCTGCATCAGGTCGCGCAGTTTGAAGTTGAGTTTGACACCGGGCAGATTGCGCATCTTGGCCATCACTTTCAGGCTCGATAGCGAATCTCCACCCAGCGCAAAAAAGTTGTCGGTTTCTCCCACGCGCTCGACGCCAAGCACTTCCTGCCAGATTTTTGCCAGCATCCTGGCTTGGTCGGTCGAAGGCGCGCGGTAGCTCAGACCGATAGCAACACCCGGTTCCGGCAACGCATTACGGTCGAGCTTACCGCTGGGTAATCGTGGCAGGGTCGCGAGCGTCATGATATGCGCGGGAAGCATGTAGTCAGGCAGGCGATTGCCGAGCTCCTGCTTGAGCCGCCGAGCAAGGTCGGGCGGCGGCAGGTCATCCATCGGCACCACATAGGCAACCAGCTGGGCGCCCGTTGCACTCTCGTGTACGATAACTGCTGCATCGGCTATTCCGATTGCTTCACGTAAACGGGCCTCGATTTCGCCCAGTTCGATGCGGAAGCCGCGAATCTTTACCTGATGGTCGACGCGGCCGATATACTCGATATTGCCGTCATTCAGCCATCGCACCAGATCTCCAGTGCGATAGAGACGTCCGCCATTGCCGTCGAAAGGATCGGCAACGAAGCGCTCGGCTGTCAAACCGGCTCTGCCTAGGTACCCGCGTGCCAATCCGTATCCGCCAATATAAAGCTCACCTACTGTACCCATGGGCACCGGTTGCATGTCGACGTCCAGCACGTACGCGGTACGCTCACCCACGGGACGGCCGATGGGTGCATAAACGCAATCAAAACTGTTTCTGGCCTCGGTCTTCCAGATCAATGGCGTAACGACCGTTTCGGTGGGTCCATAGCCATTGATCAGGATACGCGGCCGCAGCGTTTGCCGGATCAGGTCATACGAGGCCTTGGGCATGGCTTCACCGCCGAATACATAGAGCTCCACCGGCGGCGGATCATTGCGGGGCGCAGCCCATTCCGCTACCTGCCCCAGGTAGGCGGGTGGAAAGGCAGCGTTGGTAATACCATAATGGTGCAGTGCATCGTAGGTTTGTTCAGCGGTCCACAATTCCTGGTCGCGTACCGCGAGTCCCGCACCGACAGTGAGTGCGGTCAGCCAGCGCTCATGGGCCCCGTCAAAAGAGAATGACATGAAAAGCAATTCGCATGAATGCAAGCTCATGCCATAAATCTCGGCAGTGGCCTGGCAGTGCATCGACAGCGGGCCATGCGTCACTGCCACCCCTTTGGGAATGCCTGTGGAGCCCGATGTGTAAATGACATAGGCGAGATTATGCTCATTAACCGAAACCTCGGGATTCGAATCCTGCTCAGCATCGAGATAGGTTGAATCCAGTATCAACGTTCGCACCCCGGTGGTGATTACAAGCTTGGGCAATACATTGTTTTGCGTAATGAGAAGGGACAAGGCGCTATCATCCATCATGAATGAAAGCCGGTCAGCTGGATATTCCGTATCCAACGGCACATACGCCCCTCCGGCCTTGAGTATGGCAAGCAGCACCACAATCACGTCGAGCGAACGCTCCATTGCCACACCCACCCGGATTTCCGGGCCGATATCCATATCGATCAGGTGATGTGCAAGCCGGTTTGCCCGTGCGTTCAGTTCGGCGTATGAAAGCTCCTGTTCACCCATCAATAGCGCGATAGCGCCGGGTTGCACCCTGGCATGATGTTCAATCAGGCGATGTACCGGCTGGTACGAACGTACCGGGGTGCTGGTCGCAAGATCATGCGTATTACATCCTAATGAAATTACTTGATTAAACTCTTTGGCTCCCATCCATGGCAGTTCGCCTAGCGCCCGTTCCGGATGGGCCATCATTTCCCGCAGCAAAAATTCCATATGGCTTCGCAGCTCCAGCACGAAGTCATCCCTAAAATCATTTCGTCCGTATGAATATTCGATCTCGATCGTGTCGCCGACAACGACTTGCAAGTCCATCGCGTAACCGGTCAGGCCCTTGCCTTCAATATCACCAAAATGAAGACCATATAGTTCATTACTGCGCAACGTCTCGGCGATGGGATAGTTCTCGAACACAACGATACTGTCGAAAAGAGGCTGCCCGGGCGAGCCTGCCCATCGCTGGATATCGGCTAGCGATGTATGTTCGTATTCGCGTAGTCTTGCATTGACACTTTGCAGCATAGCGAGATGCTCACTCACCGTCAAATCGCTGCGCCGCTCAACCGGAACCGGAATGGTGTTGATGAACAATCCGAGAATCTCATCGGATTTTGGTAAATTCGGCGACCGGCCGGCCACGGTAACCCCAAATACAACCGTATCCTTTCCGGTGTAGCGTTGCAAAAGCTGTCCCCATGCTGCCTGTACGAGCGTGTTGAGCGTGACTCGTTCCCGCTGCACGAATGCCTGCAATTTCCCGGTTTCTTCACTACTCAAATGCGTATAGATCTGGGCATAGCCAGTTCGCTTATCCAGGCCGTCCGCTTTCGCTGTCGTCCGAAGGGCGTTCGATAGCAAGGTTGCGCCCTCGACCTGTTTGAGCTCGGTTTTCCAGAAAGCTTTGGTCGCTTCTGCATCCTGTTGCGCGAGCCAGCGCACATAATCACCATAACCCGGACCCGGTGCGTCAAGGGTTTCGCCGGCGTAGGAGCGCAGCCAATCGCTGATCAGCATGGAGTCGCCCCAGCCGTCCAACAGTATGTGATGCTTCGTCCACACCAGCTGATGACAGTTTTCATTCAAGCGGATAAGAGTCAGCCGCGCTACCGGAGGGGTGAGGAAATCAAATTCACGCTTCAAGTCTTCGTCCGCATAAGCGGCAATCCGCGATTCCAGCCCATCCATTCCGCGCCAATCCAACTGCATAACAGGAGTATCAGCCTGCTTGAATATAATCTGCAGCGGGCGTGCCAATCCAGCTTGCCACAAGAAACCCGTGCGCAATACCGGATGCCGTGCGACCATGGCTCGCCATGCGTCCGCGAGGCGTTCAGGGTCAAGACCCTCCACCGCAACACTGAGCTGGGTCACGTAGAGTCCCGTGCCCGGTGCTTCCAGGGTATGAAACAGCATCCCTTCCTGAATTGGCGCCAGGGGATAAATATCCTCGATCTCATTCTCTCCAAACGGCAGTGCAGTGATCGCCCCGATATTCAGATAGTCGCGCAAGTAGCCTCTCTCGGGCTTAACTGCCACCACCTGTACGGGTTCAGCTACTTCCGCAAGAACGGCCAGCGCGGCAATGGTCTGCCGTTCGAACAGTTGCCGGGGGGTGATCTTCCAGCCCGCACGGCGTACTTTAGTCACTATCTGCAAGCTGAGTATCGAATCGCCACCCAGCTCAAAGAAGTTATCATTGCGCCCCACCTGCCCGACACCCAGCACATCGGCCCAGATGCCCGCCAGTACTTCTTCCACCTCGCCCTGCGGCGCCTCATAATGGTCGATGCTGGTAAATTCCGGCTCGGGCAGCGCCTTGCGATCCACCTTGCCGTTCGGATTCAGCGGCAAACGCGCCAGCACCACGATCGCCGCAGGAATCATGTAATCCGGCAACGCCTGGCCCAGCGCCTCGCGCAGCACGGCATTGTCAATGCTGGCGCCCGCTTGCGCGGAAACATACGCTACCAGCCTGGCGCCCCCTGTTACACCGGGCCCTTCCCCCGCAACCACCACCGCTTCCCTTATCTCGGGCTGTAACAGCAACTGCGCTTCGATTTCTCCCAGTTCAATGCGGAAGCCTCGAATCTTGACCTGATGGTCCAGTCGCCCCAGATACTCGATCTGTCCATCCGCTCGCCATCTCGCCAGATCCCCCGTGCGGTACAGCCGCCCTCCCTTCTCATCAAAGGGGTCGGCAATAAAACGCTCCGCCGTCAGTCCGCCACGATTGAGGTAGCCGCGCGCCAGTAAATCCCCCCCTATGCACAATTCGCCCGCAACCCCCGGTATGACGGGAGTCAGGTTGGCATCAAGCAAGTAAATACTACGCCCGGCAAGCGGCGTACCAATGCTTACCTGCATCGGCACGGAATCATCGCTCGAATAACTGCCGCAATCCAGGGCGGTGGCCGTCACGGTGGCTTCGGTCGGACCGTAGGTGTTAAGCAGGGTAATGCCGCCGAGCCCGGCCTCACGCCAGGCTTTGATGCCTTCGGGCGACATGGCTTCGCCACCCGCGTGCACCTGCCGCAGCAGCCCATAGTCCCGTGGACCCTGCCGGGCAAAGTCCTGGGCCAGCAAGAACCAGTAGGCGGTGGTGAGATCCGCAACCGTGATGCGTTTATTTATCAGCTCGCGATAGAAGGTGTCACTGTCCCATAGCTGGGGACCGCGCAAGACAATGGCTGCACCTGCGCATAAGGGCGGGAAAAACTGTTCGATGAAACCATCAAAATTGATGGTGGAAAACAGCAGCATCCGGTCGGCCGCGCTCAGGCCAAAGAAGCCGACCGCTGCCTGGGCATGTTCGGCCAGGGCATGGTGCGCCAGCCCCACGCCCTTGGGCTTGCCGGTAGAGCCGGAGGTATAGATGACATAAACAAGATTGTCCCCGTGCACGGGGATGGCGGGATTGCCTGCCCCTTCCCCGCTCACATCCAGCGTGTCCAGTTCCAGCACCGCGCACTGCGCCGGGTGCGGGATGCGCGCCCTGATATGGCTTTGCGTCAGCAGCAAGCCAATGCCGCTGTCCGTCACCATGTAGTCCAGCCGCTCCTGCGGATACTCCGGGTCCAGCGGCACATACGCACCCCCCGCCTTGAGGATCGCCAGCAGGCCAACGATCATCTCGATCGAGCGCTCCACCGCGATGCCCACCCTGGTCTCGGCCTTGACGCCCAAGCCGATCAACCGATGCGCCAGCCGGTTCGCCCGCCGGTTCAATTCCGCATAGCTCAGCTCGGTGTCGCCAAAAATCAGCGCGACACCCTCGGGACAGGCTTCCACCTGCCGTTCGATCAGACGGTGCACCGGCTCGGCATTCGCATAGCGCTGCTCGTTGACTCCCCATGCCTTCAGCTGCGCCTTCTCCTCTCCACTCAGAATATCAATGTCGCCCAGGATGCGTCCTGAACCCTGCACAATTTCGCGGAGTAACCTTTCCACCTGTGCCGCGATGCGGCTTATATTAATCTCCGAGAAATCCTTACCGGTGTAGCTATATTGAAGATTGAGCGTGTCTGCCTGTGTTACCGACACAGTCAAGGCATAATTGGTAACTTCCCGGCTTCTGACGGCGGAAAAGACGAGTTCGCTTGATGCGAATTGCTGCAAAGCCTCGTCCATCGGGTAGTTTTCGAACACCAGAATACTATCGAATAACCCCTGGCCGCCCTGCCCTCCCCAGCGCTGGATTTCATACAATGGCGTATGCCCATGTTCACGCAAGGACAGATTCTGCGCTTGCAACTCACGTAGCCAAGCGGATATCTCTTGCTCTGGATCCAGCATCGCGATCACAGGCAGAGTATTGATAAAAAGCCCTAGCAACCGGTCAGCCCCTGGCAAATCATCCGGCCGGCCCGCAATGGTTACGCCGAAAGCAACTGCTGGCTGGCAAGTGTAACGATTCAGGAGCAATGCCCAGGCGGCCTGTATCAGGGTATTGACGGTGACGCGCTCGCGCCTTGCGAAATCGATTAAACCCGCTGTAGCAGTGCGCTCAATTACACTTGTGTATTCGCCGTAACCAGAATCTTCGCCATGCGCGGAGAAAGCATCAGCCAGTCGGGTTGGCTCGCCCATGCCGCGTAGTTGTTCCCGCCAATGGATCTCCGACGCATTCATATCGCGGCTCTGAAGCCACTCGATGTAATTGCGATAGCGACCTCCCGATGAAGACAGTCTCATTCCGCCATACTGCTGCAACACTTCGCTCATCAACTGGGAAGCACTCCAGCCATCCAGCAGCAGATGATGAATGGTCCAGATAAAGTGATACTTCTTGTTGGCAAGGCGCACCAATGCCAAACGCATGAGCGGGGGTTGTGTCAGATCGAAACCGCGAGCGTGTTCTGACCGGGCCAGCGCCTGCAGATCCTGTTCCTGATTCACTGATTGCCGGCTTGACTGGTCTTGCCAATCATATTCCGTCAGCGGCAGCTCAATAGCTCTGGCTACCCACTGAAGCGGCACATCACGCTGATGCAGGAAGCCTGTGCGTAATACGTCATGACGATCCACAGCAGCTTGCCACGCCGCCTTGAATCGCTCCACGTCCAATCCTTCGACGTCGGCTCTCAACTGATTCACATAGAGACTGCCGTCGGAATCATATACGCTATGAAACAGCATTCCCGATTGCATCGGCGAAACCGGATAAAGATCATCAAGCCGTTCTGCTGGAATTGGCAAACCATTTAGCTCATCTTGCGTGACCTGAATCAGGGGAAAATCCGATGGCGTGGTGCCCCAGATCCCGCTGGTGCAATGGGTAATCAATCTTTCGAGTTCAGCCTGATAGTCCTTCACAAAGGACTTGATCGTGGCTTTGGCATAGCGAGCTTGGCTATAACTCACTTCCAGGCTGAGTTCACCCGCATAGACGTGACCATTTATGGATATGTCATGGGTCGGCACCACGGCTGCATCCATTAAATCACCGGCAGGCTCGGTCGCCAGCGTCCACGATGCTTCGTCAAAACTGGCATCGAATTGTCCCAGGTAGTTGAAGACCACTTCCGCCTTGGGTACGCATGCCAAGGCCCGCCGCTGTTCCGGCGTACCGTGGTATTTAAATAAGCCATAGCCCAATCCCTTGTTGGGTGGTTGCCGCAGGCTCTCCTTGATACGCTTGATCCTCTGTTCCAAATCACCGGAGGGATCAAGGATCACCGGATAAAGACTGGTAAACCAGCCCACCGTTTGCGAAAGATCGATGTCCGCATATAAATCTTCGCGTCCATGACCTTCCAGATCGACCAGGATCTTCTCGTGTCCGCTCCACCGGCATAAGGCGCTTCCTAACGCGGTCAACAAAAGGTCATTAACCTGGGTACGGTAGGCCGCGGGAGCTTGCTTGAGCAAGGCTTGCGTCTGCCTGCGGTCGAGCCCGAGGATAATGCTGACTTGATGATGAACGTTGTTCGGGCCTTGCGGATAATCCTTAGGCAGGGAAACGGGTATATCTGCCAAGCCTTGCCAGTAAGGTAGTTCATCCCCATGGCTATGAACGTAGCTCTGGAGCCGTTGCGCCCACATCGGATAGCCGCTCGTCTTTTCGGACAGCGTGATCGATACCCCTCTCCGATATTGATCATAGGCATTCTGCAAGTCTTCAAGCAGGATACGCCAGGAAACACCGTCAACCACTAGATGATGAATAACCAGCAGCAGTCGCTGGGTACCATCGCCCATTTCGATGACCAGAGCTCGCAATAGCGGGCCTTCCGTCAGATTCAAGCTGCGTTGAGCCTCATTGCATAACGCCTCGAACTGCTCGGTACTGGCAGCATGACGTACCCATGGCACAACCTGCAAATTTTGGGCAACAGGTTCGCCGCAAGTCTGTTGCCAGTTGCCGGCCGATTGTTTTACATAGCGAAAACGGAGGGCATCGTGATGACGCACCACGGCTTCCAACGCCCGAGCCAGGCATTCGATATCCAGAAGCTGGCTGCTTTTGAGCAGCACGGCCTGGTTCCAGTGATTCCGGACAGGAATTTCCTGTGCGAAGAATTCAACCTGGATTGGGAGCAGCGGCACGAGGCTGCTCGCACCCGTTGAAGTGTTTCCTATATCTTTCTGTATCGTTTCAGCCAGCCCTTCTGCCGGGGCGACCACTACGGCCAGCGCGGCAATGGTCTGCCGTTCGAACAGTTGCCGGGGGGTGATCTTCCAGCCCGCACGACGTACTTTGGTCACTATCTGCAAGCTGAGTATCGAATCGCCACCCAGCTCAAAGAAGTTATCATTGCGCCCCACCTGCCCAATACCGAGCACATCGGCCCAGATGCCCGCCAATACTTCTTCCACCTCGCCCTGGGGCGCCTCATAGTGGTTGATGCTGGTAAATTCCGGCTCGGGCAGCGCCTTGCGATCCACCTTGCCGTTCGGATTCAGCGGCAAACGCTCCAGCACCACAATCGCCGCAGGAATCATGTAATCCGGCAACGCCTGGCCGAGCGCCTCGCGTAGCGCGGCATTGTCAATGCTGGCGCCCGCTTGCGGGGAAACATACGCTACCAGCCTGGCGCCCCCTGTTACACCGGGCCCTTCCCCTGCAACCACCACCGCTTCCCTTATCTCGGGCTGTAACAGCAGCTGCGCTTCGATTTCTCCCAGTTCAATGCGGAAGCCTCGCACCTTGACCTGATGATCCAGCCGCCCCAGATACTCGATCTGTCCATCCGCGCGCCATCTTGCCAGATCCCCCGTGCGGTACAACCGCCCTCCCTTCTCGTCAAAAGGATCGGCAATAAAACGCTCCGCCGTCAGTCCGCCACGATTGAGGTAGCCGCGCGCCAATCCGCCACCCCCCAGATACAATTCACCTGCGACGCCCTGCGGAACCGGATTGAAATCAGAATCAAGAATGTAGGCCGACCGATCCCCGACGGGATGACCAATCGGCATATAGGCGGACTCAAATCTAGTACCAGGATAAGCTTTAGAAATCAAGGGAGTAATAACTGTCTCGGTAGGACCATAGCCATTGACGATGCGGGGGGGCTGAAGTACCTCTTGCACGAAATCAAAACTGGCACGAGTCATTGCTTCGCCGCCAACGGTATAGGAGCGGATCGGCAAACTGCGGCCGGCATTACCTATTAGCTCAGCCAATTGATGCAGATAACCGGGTGTAAAACAGGCGATGGTTATCCGATGCTTCGCAATCTCGGCAACAGTGCGATCAACAGACCAGATATCATTGTCACGCGGCATCAATGCCGCGCCGAAGGCCAGGGGTACAAGCCAGCGTTCGTGCGCACCGTCAAAATTGATCGATGCAAACTGAAGCTCCCGATCCGCTGCCGTCATACCGTAAACTTCACCGATAGCCTGGACATGCATCGACAGAGGCCCATGGGCTACACCCACGCCCTTGGGCTTGCCGGTAGAGCCGGAGGTATAGATGACATAAACAAGATTGTCCCCGTGCACGGGTATGGCGGGATTGCCTGTCCCTTCCCCGCTCACATCCAGCGTGTCCAGTTCCAGCACCGCGCACTGCGCCGGATGCGGGATGCGCGCCTTGATATGGCTTTGTGTCAGCAGCAAGCCAATGCCGCTGTCCGTCACCATGTAGTTCAGCCGCTCCTGCGGATACTCCGGGTCCAGCGGCACATACGCACCCCCCGCCTTGAGAATCGCCAGCAGGCCAACGATCATCTCGATCGAGCGCTCCACCGCGATGCCCACCCTGGTCTCGGCCTTGACGCCCAAGGCAATCAACCGGTGTGCCAACTGGTTCGCCCGCCGGTTCAGCTCCGCATAGCTCAACTCGGTGTCGCCAAAAATCAGCGCGACACCCTCGGGACAGGCTTCCACCTGCCGTTCGATCAGACGGTGCACCGGCTCGGCATTCGCATAGCGCTGCTCGTTGACTCCCCATGCCTTCAGCTGCGCCTTCTCCTCTCCACTCAGAATGTCAATGTCGCCCAGGATGCGTTCAGGATGTTCGGCCAGTTGCTGGAGGAGATGAAGATAGTGTGCACCCAGCCGTTCAATGGTGGCCGCTTCGAACAATTCGGCGGCATAGCTGAACAGGGCCCCGACTTGCCCATCCGGCCGTTCGGTGGTGTCCAGCGTCAGCTCGAACTGGGCCGCCTGTTCCTCCACCTCATAACCGCCTAAGGTAAGTCCAGGCAAGCTTTCCAGCAGGCGATGATCCTCGCGCAGGTGGTTATACATAACCTGGAATAAAGGATTCTGGTTCAGGTTGCGTTCAGGCTGGAGGGCTTCCACCAGCTGTTCGAACGGCAGGTCCTGATGTGCCTGCGCACCCAGCGCCGCTTCACGTGCCTGGTCAAGCAGGACCCTAAGGGAGGCGCGGCTGTCGATACGGTTACGCAGCACCTGGGTGTTGACGAAGAAGCCGATAATGCTTTCAACCTCGATCCGGTGGCGATTGGCGATCGGAACGCCCACGCGTATGTCATCCAGCCCGGTATAACGCTGCAGCAAGGCCTGAAAACCGGCCAGCAGCGCCATGAAAAGCGTGGCGCCCTGGCGTTGGGCCTGACGCTGCAATCCCGCCACAAGAGCGGCCGGCAATACAAAGGAAAAGCGCGCTGCGCGATAGCTGGCGGTGGATAGCCGGGGGCGATCGGTTGGAAGCTGCAATACCGGGTGTGTGTCCCCCAGCTGGGCGCGCCAGTAGGCCAGCTGCCGGTCTTTCTCCCCCGCCTCCAGCCAGTTGCGCTGCCATACGGCATAATCGGCATACTGTATCGGCAGTGCCGGCAAGGAAAGCGCCTGTCCCTGCACGCACGCACGGTAATGGGCGGCAAACTCGTCAATGATGATGCGCTTCGACCAGTCATCCGTGACGATATGATGCATCACCACAACCAGCAGGTGCTCTTCCGGCGCGGTCTTGATGAGCACCACCCGCAGCAGCGGGCCTTGCGTCAGATCAAAAGGCGTTGCGTTTATCCTCTTCACTTCTTCATGCGCACGCACCGCGCGTTGGGTAGGTGGGAGATCACACAGGTCAACCACCGGAATATCCAGCTTCTGTTCCGTTTCGATGATCTGCTCGGCCATCCCCTGATCATTCGCCCGGAAAACCGTGCGCAGCGATTCATGCCGCATCACCAATGCATCAAAACTCGAACGCAACGCTTCAATATCCAGTCTTCCCGTTAAACTCAACGCACCACTCAGGTGATACGCCGTGCTCAATGGCTCCAGCTGCCATAAAAACCAATGCCGCTGCTGCGCGTAGGAAACTAATGGGTGCGTCGAGGAATCTCTGCGCGGGATGGTTGATTCGGACCGCGTGATGGCACCTGAACCTGATAAACGCTGCGCAAGCCGATTGCGTTGCTCAGGAGTCAACCGTACACGCCGTTGCGCAAGGTCGTCACTATTCATAAACAGCTCTGTGCAGGGACATATAACCACAATGACAAAACTCTACGTGGTCACTGATACAAACCAATTCAAGAAAAATCATGAATACTCGATCTCATCGATCAACTTTGTCTCCACCAGCGCCGCCAGGCCTGTAATGGTGGGTGACCTGAAGAAATCCGCCGGATGAAGGTCAACGCCAAAACCTGCCCGGACCCTGGAAAGGAGCTGTATACCCAGCAAAGAATCACCGCCCAGCTCGAATAGATTATCGTCGATACCGATTACATCCATTCCGAGCAGGTTCTGCCAGATCTCTGCGATCCCTTTCTCCAGCTCGCTGTCCGGCAATTTAAGAATTGTTTGCAGTGCAGGCCTTGGGTATCTCTCCCGCTTCGTGGCCATATCGAATTCTAGAGGCTGAGCAACCAGGTCATCCTGGGTCTGATTAAGCCTTTCGCTCAGATCAACCGTGGACACAATGACTTGAGGTCTCATCACCCCGTTCAGGATGCGCTCGAAAGCCTCGACTCCCTGATGAGGTGCAATCCCTACTCCCGCTGGCAATGCCATATTTGCCGCCATGCCCACTTCCCGCCAGCCGTCCCAGTTAACCGAGATCATGGGAAACGCGGGTTCACGGTAAGCAGCACGGGCCACGGCATCAAGATAGGCATTGGCTGCGCAATAATCAACCTTGCTGAGACCTCCCGCGATGGCCGCAAGTGACGAGCATAACAACATGAAATCCAGCGCCTCATCCTTGAATACGGCTTGCAATACACGCATTCCCTGTACCTTTGGAGAAAATATTTGTGCCACTATCGCCTCTGTTTTGGCCGATATCAGTCCACTGCCGACTTCGCCCGCGGCATGAATAACACCGTGAATGGCACCGAAGCGTTGACGTACCTGTGCGACAGCTGCTTTCAACTCGGCCTGGATTGCGACATCCGCTTGTAATACCAGCACTTCGGCACCCAGCGTTTCAAGATGCATGATCTTCTCTATCTTGTGGCGCGTTGAGTCCACGTTACCGGTATCCGACAGCAACCGCGGCCAGTTTTCCCGTGATGGAAACTGGGAACGCCCCAGCAACACGAGTTTTGCCTGACGCGTTTTGGCCAGATGCTCAGCCAGCGTGAGGCCGACGCCACCCAGTCCCCCCGTGATAAAGTAGACACCGCCTTGTCTGAGGCAAGACCGCAGGGGCGCGGGGTTGCGAATTAGATCGAAACATTGGATCCAGCGGTGCGGACCCCGATAGGCGACAACGGATGAGATGGAATCGGTTTGTGATTCCGCCAGAATCTGCTTGACAAGCCTGGCCTCCGCAACCGGGTCAGCGGGCTGCAATTCGATATCTATAATACGACAGGCAAGATGGGAATATTCCTGTGGAATGACTTTGCACGGTCCGAGCACCATTGCTTTTTCCGGACGCAATTGTTCATTGCCAGTCACATCCTCCAGCTGATTGGTTATAATCGTAATTTCCACTTCTTTACCCGCAGGAATAAGCGCCCGGACGCCCTCCAATGCTTGTGCGAGATAAAACAAACTGAAAAAATTCCTCGCCTGACTCTCTGCAAGCGACTGCCCTTCGCTATCCGCGGTGATGCTCCAGAGATGGAAGATATGACCGATCGTCCTTCCGTCATCGCGGATAGCATTCAATAGGAGATCGTAATCATGCCGTTCACCGGGGCGCATCGTGTAATGATCCTTATCCCTCCGACGAAATGCCGAACCAGCGGAAACCACGATGGGTTGGATTCCATTGCTTAATAAATGCGTGATCAGTGCGGTGCCGAGATGATGCTCGTCCTTGAAAACTATCAGGCCTTCGGCCGGATCTGAAGAAAAGCCGTCGAGCGTAAGTGCCACCTTATCGGCACGCCGCCATGAGGGCGCATAAAACCAGTCATCCAGCGATCTAACACCTGATTCGTTCCTCTCATCCATCCGCGCTCCGGTTCTAGTCTCGACCGCACGGCGGGCATGATCGCTTGCTGCACCAGGTTTAACCCAGTAGGACTGGCGCTCGAAAGGGTACGTGGGCAGTGGAACCCGATGGCGATGCTCTTCAGCATAGAAATTTTGCCAGTTGATGGCAACGCCGTTCAACCAAAGTTTACCAAGGGTAAGGTACAGATGCCTATGCGCCAGGTGGGCTTTGCCGGGATGAGGTAGCGATGAAAGAATGACCTGCTCCGGACTCACGTCGGGGTGCCGTTGCGCGAGCTTGGTCAAGGTTTCTCCTGGGCCGACCTCCAGCAAAATTCGAGTTGGATTGCTCAGTAATTCGTGCAGGCCATCGCCAAAGCGTACCGTCCCGCGCAAATGCCTTCCCCAATAACTGGGATCAGTCGCCTCCTGGGGAGTAATCCAGTCACCGCTGAGATTGGAGAGAAATGAAATTTTTGGCTGACATGGCCCAATCTTTCCGACCATATCGATGAAAGCAGGCAACATAGGCTCTATCATCGCTGAGTGGAATGCATGGGAGACATGCAATCGCCGGCTTGCGATACCTTTACTTTCCAGGCTCGCTTCCACGGTTTCCATCGCCGTCAACGAGCCGGATAAAACGCAAAGCTCCGGTCCATTGACCGCGGCCAAATCACAGTCAACGTTCAAGTAGGGTGTTATTTCTGCTTCCGGCAACATTACCGCAAGCATTGCCCCAGATTCCATGCGCTGCAATAAACGTCCTCGCATCGAGACCAGATGCAATGCATCCTCCAGCGAGAACACATCAGCCAGGCATGCGGCAACGTATTCGCCAATACTGTGACCTATCATGGCCGTGGGCATGACGCCCCATGACATCCATAGCCGCGCCAGCGCATATTCAATGACAAAAAGAGCTGGCTGCGTAGCTTCTGTTTGCGCAAGGCGCACCGCCGACGCAGCCTGTTCCGCCTCATCCTCGCCTGGATAGAGAAGCGTCAGCAGATCGAAATCAAGATGCGATTTCAACAAATCGAGACAATGATCGAACTCCTGCCGGAAAACCGGTTCGTTCTCATAAAGATCACGAGCCATATTGACGTGCTGGGCACCCTGTCCCGGAAAAAGAAATACCACTGGAGGATTCTCGAACGCCACTTGCCGGACGAGAAAGCGCTCCGTATCACGGCTTTCCAAAAGATTGATCGCATCCTCATTGTCGCGGCAAAGAGCGATGGCTCGCTGGGAGAAGCATTTTCTGCCGGTTTGGAGCGTATAGGCGACATCCGCCAGGGGCACTGCGGGATGAGTTTCCAGTTGATCACTTAAACGGGCAGCCATTGCCTCTAGGGCATTGCCGCTGCGCGCGGAAAGCGCAAGTATCTGCCAATTGCGGGAGGGCCCGGAAGGTTTTGCTGGCGGAGCTTCTTCCAGGACCACATGAACATTGGTGCCACCGATGCCGAACGAACTGACTCCCGCACGGCGTGGCGTCGAACCCTCAGGCCATGTCTTACCGATAGTATTAACGTAGAAAGGGCTGGTGGAAAAATCGATCTGTGGATTAGGCCGTTCAAAATTCAGGCTCGGTGGAAGAGTCTGATGTTCCAGCGCCATCACGGTTTTGATCAGACCGGCAACACCCGCCGCGGCATCAAGATGCCCTACGTTGGTCTTGACCGAACCAATGCCGCAAAATCCGCGCCTTTCCGTGCTCTTCCGGAACGCCTGCGTCAGTGCCGCGATTTCGATGGGATCACCCATCGTCGTGCCGGTGCCGTGCGCTTCCACGTAACTGATTGTGTCAGCGGATACGCCCGCAATTGCCTGGGCGGCAAGAATAACCTCTGCCTGCCCTTCCACGCTGGGTGCCGTGTAGCCCACCTTGGCCGAGCCATCATTATTAATCGCCGAACCCTTGACCACTGCGTGAATCGTATCGCCATCCGCCAAGGCGTCAGCCAGGCGTTTCAGCACCACGATCCCCACCCCGCTGCCAATCACGGTGCCTGCCGCCCGCGCGTCGAAGGCACGGCAATGACCGTCAGGCGAAAGAATAGCGCCAGCCTGGTAATGATAACCACCCTCATGCAGGAGATTGACCCAGACGCCGCCCGCCATGGCCATATCCGCTTCATGGTTGAGCAACCCCCGGCAGGCGACATGGATCGCCGCAAGCGAGGTGGAACAGGCGGTTTGCACCGTGATTCCCGGTCCGCGCAGATTGAGTTTATAGGAGACGGTCGTGGTCATCGAATCCTTGTTGTTGCCATTCATCAACCCTTGCAACGAGGATATGTCCTGCATGTCCGAGAAGTGCCCGCTGGGAAGCAGATTGAGCAGCAGATATGTGTTCACACCGCAGCCCGCATAGACGCCAATTAGATCCCGGTAAGCCGAAGCGTCATAGCCCGCATCTTCCAGCGCCTGCCATGCGGTCTCCAGGAAGAGTCGGTGTTGCGGGTCCATTTCCGCTGCCTCGCGCGGGGTGTAACCAAAGAAAGAAGCGTCAAAAAGATCTACGCCATCCAGGCTTGCACCCGCTTTTACATAAAGCGGATCGCCCAGTTGCTTGGCCGGAATACCGCGTGCCAGCAAATCATCATCGCCAAATGAAGTGATTGACTCTACCCCATCCCGCAGGTTGCGCCAGAAGGTGTTGACATCGTCCGCCCCAGGAAAACGGCCCGCCATGCCAATAATCGCAATTTCGATGCCTGTGTCCTCTGATAACTCGTCTTCATGGTGCATCAGTGAATCCTCCCTGCTTTCGGCTTGCGTTGAATAAAAGCGCCTCGTTGACGCTGTGCCCGTTCCTGATGGTGCTGCAAGGACACGTGTTCTGTCCGTTCCTGCCCGAGAAATCTTGCCAGGCTGGCAACTGTGGTGTATTTGAAGAGATCGATAATGGCGATGCGGGTGCTTAGCCGTTCCTCCAGCTTGCATTGCACTTTGATCAATAGCAATGAATGACCGCCGAGATCGAAAAAATTGTTATGCAACCCTACACGGGGAACCTCCAGAATTTCGGCCAAGACATCCGAGATCAATGTTTCCATTCTGCTAACAGGGGGATCGTAATCCTGTTCGTTCAATTGCTCAGGCGGGGGCAATCCCATCCGGTCGACCTTGCCGTTGGGACTGAGTGGCAGCGCATCCAGAAAAACAAACAAACTTGGAAGCATGTATTCGGGAAGCACTGTGCCAAGCGCAGTCTTAAGCAGCGCAGAATTAAGCAGTATCCCGGCATGAGCTGCCACATAAGCGATCAAGCGCGTGCCATTACGGCTCTCCTGCGCCACCACCGCTGCGTCGCGTACACCCGTTTGTGCCAGCAACTGTGCTTCGATTTCACCTAATTCAATGCGAAAGCCGCGTACCTTGATTTGATGGTCCAGGCGGCCTACATATTCCAGCTGCCCATCCATCCGCCAGCGCACCAGATCGCCCGTGCGGTAAAGGCGCCCTCCAGTCTGGCTGAATGGGTCGGCAACAAATCGCTCGCCTGTCAATGCTGGGCGATTAAGATAACCCCGCGCCAGGCCTGACCCTCCTATATAAAGCTCGCCTGTAATGCCGGGAGGAACGAGATTGAGTTCTTCATCGAGCACATATGCGTTTCGATCACCCACCGGCTGGCCGATGGGTGCATAGTCCCCATCGATGCCCGCCGCGGCGCTGCCTATCCAGGCGGTGGGTGTAATAATCGTTTCTGTCGGGCCATAGGCATTCACCAGCCGAACGTTCTTGAATGTCGCCTGGGTCGCGGCAAGGTCTGCGGCAAACCATGCTTCTCCTCCCGCGATGCACGTACGGACTGAAGCGCCATTCCCTCGCTCGATGGGCAGAAGCAGCCGCAAGTAAGCGGGCGGCAGGTGCAGCGTGGTTATCCGATGCGTCGTAATCAGGTCGATAAAATTATCGCTGGCCAACCCCCGTGCGGATGACAGTACAATCGCCGCGCCTCCACATAACGGGGTCATCCATTGTTCCGCGGCAGCGTCGAAATTTAGCGAAAAAAACATCAATTCCCGATCCCCGGGTTGAACATCGTAAATCTCGCTGATGGCTGTCAAATGCATTGCCAGGGGACCGTGGGGAACCACCACGCCCTTGGGTCTGCCGGTCGAACCGGAGGTATAGATCACATAGGCAGGATTTTCGCCATGCAATACCACGTCCGGGTTGCTCTCTATTCCAGCGCTTAAATCAAGGGTGTCAATTTCCAGCACGTCAAGCTTTGAGGCGCGTGGGATGCGTGCCTCGATAGAGCTTTGTGTCAGCAGCAACTGAATATCGCTATCTTCCATCATGTAATTCAGGCGATCCCGCGGGTATTCCGGATCAAATGGAACATATGCTCCACCCGCCTTAAGGATGGCCAGAAGACCCACTATCATCTCGATGGAACGTTCTACGGCGATTCCGACCCTGACTTCCGGCTTTACCCCGAGACCAATGAGCCGATGCGCCAGCCGGTTCGATCTGCGATTCAGTTCCGCATAGCTTAATTCGGTACTATTGAAAATCACCGCGACAGCATCGGGGCATTTTTCCGCCTGCCGCTCAATCAACTGATGTACAGGTTGCGTCGCCACAAAGCGCTGGTCATGGATACCCCAGGCTCGGAGCTGTCGCTTGTCGCTTTCGCTAAGCAGATCGATGTCGGCAATGGATCGCTCCGGCTGCCCGGCCAGCATCCGCAGGATATGAACGTAGTGCCGAGCCAGCCGCTCAACGGTCCGGGAATCAAAGAGCTCGGAAGCATGAATGAAGCTGGCCTGCACGCCGCCGTCCGGCGACTCAATGGTTTCCAGGATCAACTCGAACTGAGCCGCCTGCTCGGCGAGATCGTAGCCGGTCATCGTGAGCCCGGGTAGCTGCTGAAGTGCACGATAATCCCTGAGTAAATGGTTGATCGTCACTTGAAAGAGCGGACTATGACTCAGGCTTCGCTCCGGCTGCAATGCCTCGACCAATTGCTCGAACGGCAGGTCTTGGCAGGCTTGGGCATCAATGGCAGCTTCCCGTACCTGGTTCAGAACGTCGGCAAGAGCCATACGGCCATGTATTTCGCTGCGCAATACCTGAGTATTCACGAAGAAACCGATCAGGCCCGCGGTTTCGACCCGGTTGCGATTGGCTATCGGCACACCGACACGAATATCTTGCTGTCCCGTGTGACGGTACAACAAAGCATTAAACCCCGCCAATAAAGCCATAAAAAGCGTTGCACCCCGATCCTGGGCCATTCGGCGCACTCCACTCACCAGGTCCGCAGGCAAATCGAAGGCGTGCCGTGCCGCCTGGTAATTTGCTATCGGTTTCCGCGGGTGATCGGCGGGCAGCGCGAGTACGGGATGGGTATTTCCCAGATAATCGCGCCAGTAGGCAAGTTGTCTGTCCCTCTCCCCCGCATCCAGCCAGCCTCTTTGCCAAATGGCATAATCGGAATACTGGATGGGCAGCGCCTCAAGGTGCACGCTTTTTCCTTGCACATGGGCCAGATAACGCGCCGCAAACTCATCAACTAGAATCTGCATCGAAGCGCCGTCAGAGACGATGTGATGCATGACTATCACCAGGATATTCTCCTGATCGTCGATTCGAAGCAGTGCTACCCGAAGCAGCGGACCCTGGGTGAGATCGAAAGGAGCCGCGACGATTCGTTGCGCTTCTTGTGCAGCCTGCATTTCACGTTCTGAAACAGCCACCTGGCGTAAATCAAGATGCACAATATCAATCTGCAACACCGGTTGAATCACTTGTTCAGCCGCCCCATCCTTCCCCGGACGAAAAACCGTTCGCAATGATTCGTGGCGTTCCATAAGGCCATCGAAACCTGCGTGCAGTGCCTGGATATCCAGCATCCCGGTTAATCGCAACGCATGCTTAATATGATATGCGGTACTTGATGGGTCCAGTTGCCAAAGGAACCATTGACGTTGCTGACCGAAAGATAACGGTAAGGAATGCGCTCTGTATTCGGTCGGCAGGATTCGGATATCGGCGTTGCGCCGGGGGGTGCCCGTCGCCAAACGATGCTTGATCTCCATCGCGCACTCATGCAACCGTGAACTTTCAAACAGGCTCCGCACCGGAAAATCGATCTCCCAGCGATCGGCGATACGCGCGGCAGCCTGTACCGCGGCAAGTGAATTGCCGCCGATCGCAAAGAAATGATCCTCACGCACGAGTCCCGTGCGTTTCAGCACCGTTTCCCAGATAGCCGCCAGCGCAATCTCGGTTTCATCTGTTAACGCTTGTACTGGCTGTATGCCGCCACCCAGCAAGTAGCTGCCGTGTTCATAAATCGCATAGGCGTCCAGTGTGCGCTCACGCCATCCCTGACGACACGCGGCGCGCTGCAGCTTCCCGCTGGAAGTCTTGGGCAGAGCACCCGGATTCAGTAGCACAATCACCGAGAGTGGCTCGTGACAGCTGGCGCTGACTGCTTCGCTGAGTGCCTTTACCAGCGTTTCAACGGAAACAAGTTTTTGCATGCCACGGGATATCTCTACCGCAACTCCGATACCTTCGCCTTCCGCAGTGTCCACCGGAAAGGCTGCAACTCGCCCCTTCCGTGCGGCCTCGACCTCTTCTTCCACGATCTGTTCGAGATCCTGCGGATAAATATTCTGCCCGCGTACAATAATGAGATCCTTGCGCCGTCCGGCAATGTATAGCTGCCCGGCATGAACGAACCCAAGATCCCCGGTGCGCAACCAGCGCCTGCCTTCATGACTGACAAAAGTGTCCGCCGTTTCCCCGGGTCGTAGCCAGTAGCCGCAGGCGAGGCTTGGGCCATTTGTCCAGATTTCGCCGATGCTGCCATCCGTCAACGGGTCCAGCGTTTCCGGCTCGACGATCCTTATCGCGTGATGTGATACCGGCATGCCGCAGGCCACGAGGGGCGTCCCATGCTCCACTACTTCGGCATTGCCTTGGGCCAGCATCTCGGCTGAGAAATGGTGGGCTTCCATGCCATCCCCGCGCGTACCGCCGGTGACAAAGAGCGTCGCCTCAGCCAGACCATAACAGGGATAAATAGCATTTGCCGCAAATCCCACTGGCGCAAACCGTTCAATAAACGCACTCGTCGTGTCATACCGTACCGGCTCCGCGCCCGAGAAAGCAATGCGCCAACTCGACAAATCGAGTTCCCGCATCTGCGCGTCCCTGACTCGTTCCACACATAGCCGAAAAGCAAAATCCGGTGCACCGCTGACAGTGGCGCGATGACGCGAGATCGCTTCCAGCCAACGCACGGGCCGTTCGATAAAAAACCTGGGCGTCATCAGTATGGCAGGTATGCCCCGATGAATAGGCTGCAATAACCCTCCAATCAAACCCATGTCGTGGTAGAGAGGTAGCCAGCTCAGCCATATGTCCTCCGCATTCATCGACATGCCCTCCTCAAGCGCTCTCGCGTTCGCCATCAGATTGCTGTGACTGACCATCACCCCTTTTGGCGTGGAAGTCGATCCGGAGGTGTATTGCAGGAAGGCAATGTCGTCATCCCGGGGAACATGCGGATGCCAGGCGAAAGCCTCATCGGGTTTCACCGCATCTACCGCGACCATTGAGACTTGGGCAAATTGCTCCGCGCTTCCGATCAGAGGCAGAATTTCGCTGGTGGTGAGCACGCAACATGCCTTCGCATCGGAAGCGATCGCAAGCAATCTTGCCAGATGCCGCTCACGTGTCGATTCGGGCGGAAAAACGGGTACGGCGATCAAGCCGGCATACAGGCAGGCGAAGAAGCCAATGACATAATGCTCGTCGTTATCCAGCAAGAGCAACGCCCGTTCCCCCGCTGCAAAGCGCTCCTGAAGGATGGCGGCCAGTGCGCGGACATGCCGATCCAGTGCTCTATAACTGATTTTTGTATCAACGGCTGCACCACTCTGTGAATTCTCCGGGCGCACCACAATCAGCGCGGTATCATTTGGACGCGTCGATGCAAGCACCAGTAGATGCGTAACCATGTTTACCGGATAACTGCGATGCGAAATCAACCTTGCATTCATGGAGAATCCCTGTAAGTCGTCACAACTGGCGAACAATCAAAATTTATATGGAAATCGATACCGATTACTCTGTATTTCAGGAAATGCGGGGGTGATATCTATGGCCGCAACCGGCTACGATTGGAATGTCTTTAGCGCAGAAAACGCTGCATCATCTTTAACCGCCAGTGCCGCGGCGTAACCATCAGGCGCCTTAATGGACCATGCTTTTATGCCCGACCACTCGGGACACTCGTGTTCGATGCGGTAGCATTCCCCCTCACCTGGCAGAATGGAAATAGCCTGCAAATGCTCGGAAATTCCCTCACCCAGGGCTTTCAACACCGATTCTTTTGCAACCCAGTGTTTAATAAAGTCTTCATCTGTCTTTAATCCTGACTTACGTTCCAATGGCGAAAAAACATAGGCACCCAGACTTTTTACATCGATCTCGTGATCGCGTGATTCAATATCCACGCCGACCTGTCCGCCTGTCGAAAGCGCAATCAGAGCAAAGCAACCCGCATGCGAAACATTAAACTCGATCCCGGCATCGTCCCGTAGACAAGGCTTGCCATGGTGATTTGCAATAAACCTCAGCGTGTCCGGCGGTAACTCGAGCCGCGAACCCAGTATTCGCCGCAAAGCCGCCCGCGTTACGACTGAACGTACCTGGTCTTCATGCCTGCGAAACCGTGATGTGTAGGCAAGTTCGTCCTCACTCAGCAGAACCAGATCCGAATCCGATACCGGCGTCTGCAGATTCATTTTAAGTAACCAGACTTCAACGCTGGAAGGAACAGTTTCAGGCAGAGGCAAGCGCTGCATGGGGTACATCGGATAACTGGGCGGCATCTCCCGCCAGACGTTGCGCCAGAGTGGAAAGAAATGCCTCTTCATGCAGCCGGAGAAAGAAATGACCGCCCTCAAACCAATCCAGCGAGCAATTCGCGGCACTTTCAAGTCGCCATGCCTCGAGTTTGGACACGTCAATCTCATCCGCATGACCGCCAAAAACATGAATAGGGAGAGGCAGCGGCGGTAATTTCTGGTAGCGGAAGCTCGCGCAAATACGATAGTCCGCACCCAGCAAACCCAGGGTCATGGACAGCAGCTCAGGATTCCCGAACACCTCTTCCGGTGTCCCATCTTGCTTGCGAAGTTCAGCTATGAGAGATGCGTCGCTATCCTTGTCAGCATAACGTTTCCAATCCTGCTGCGAGGGTGCAGCACACGCGGATACCAATAAGGCCACCGGCAAGGGCCGCATTCTCGCGCGCAGACAATGGGCAACCCGGTAAGCCAGCAAGGCCCCCATGCTATGCCCGAAGAGTGCATATCGCTGCGATGGATTCATTGCAAGCTCATCACATAAGCGTACAGCCAGCGCATCAAAATTCTTCTCGGGCGTTTCATGCAGACGTTCTCCGCGACCAGGCAACTCAATCGGCTGCACTCTCACCCATGAGGGCAGCCTGCGCCGCCAGCGTAAGTACATGGCTGCACTGGCGCCTGCACAAGGCAAACTGAATAGTGTCAGCGGTGCCGGCATTACTGGCCCGCTCCCGATGCCTGTTCGTCCATGAAGCGCCGTAGACTCAAAGGCCGCATGTCGATCCAGACTCTTTCGATATATTCCAGACAGGTTTTTTTGTCACCGGCTATTTCCGTGTCACGCCAGCCACCAGGTATTACTTTCCATTCCGGCCAGATTGAATACTGCTCTTCGTGATTAATCAGGACGCGGAATATCCCGTCTTCACGATCAAAACAACTTGTCATAACGGATTCCTGAATTTGATGACTACAGATAAATTCCCGATCCAGTAGATCAGAATGCTTCTTATTCACCTAGACGAATCAGGACAAGGAAAGTACAAAGAAAAAAAACTTGCTTGTTCCTTAATATTAACGATAATGCCAATCGTTATCATTATTAACTACGGTATCATTAATGCCACTGCGTTAGGGTAAATGGAGTTACGTATTGGAGATCAGAATATCTTCGACGACCGCATTCCCGCTGTCC
Organism: Nitrosospira sp. Nsp13; assembly: GCF_900101945.1. Taxonomy (NCBI): domain Bacteria; kingdom Pseudomonadati; phylum Pseudomonadota; class Betaproteobacteria; order Nitrosomonadales; family Nitrosomonadaceae; genus Nitrosospira; species Nitrosospira sp. Nsp13. The sequence goes on from NZ_FMVD01000014.1 coordinate 77,774, forward strand.
GAATAGCGGGAGACAAGAAGAGCAAAGGCTCGCTGGTTCTTATGGATAAACGATGCAGTTGATGGGAAAGACTGCCACGAACGAAAGAGCGCGCAGCCACATTGTGGCCAGCTTCAAAAGAGTCATGGGTATTTTTAATAACTTGACAATGGGGGTGAAATTTTCAGAGACGACGCGGTTATTGCGATGATTTGTTCTGGCAATAAGTTAATAATAATTTTTAGAAATTTTTATAGTTAAATATGGAGGGTAATTTAATGGCCTCAAAACTTAATGGCAACTTCTTCAAGAAAGCGGGCGTAACGGCATCCCTGCTAACATTATCGCTGCTTGTCAACCCGGCACATGCGGTTAACTGGCAGGAAGTGGGCGATGCGGGTCAATTGCTTGGCACGGCACAAGAGCCCCTC